>QNAY01000011.1 GCA_003645605.1 Thermodesulfobacteriota bacterium | reverse complement strand
TCCAGGTTATTGGTTACCCCCAGATACATCACTTTATTGTTCCAATTTGTTAGCAGATACACATAATATGTCACAGTCATGGGCATTTAAGATTTCTCCCTTCGGTCGAAATGACAATATGGGAGTGAACGCTTACAATAAAATATATACCCAATAACATTAATTCCTAATTCATAGTTTTTCAATCATCAATCAACAATCATCAATCAACAATCCCCACCGCCTGCCTGATCCTGGAAAGGACCTTCAGCAGGTCAGCCGCAGCTTCAAGGAAGAGACTGTTGGGGCCGTCACAAAGGGCCTTATCCGGATTTGGGTGGACCTCCATGAAGATTCCATCCACTCCTGCTGCCATTGCGGCCCTGGCAAGGGTGGGCACGAATTCCCTCTGGCCTGCTGAGCATCCATCCCCACCGCCAGGGAGTTGAACACTGTGTGTGGCGTCAAAGACCACAGGAAACCCGATCTCCCTCATCATAGCCAGGCTGCGCATGTCAACCACCAGGTTGTTGTAGCCAAAAAAAGTGCCCCTTTCAGTGAGGATTACCTGGTCATTTCCTTTCTCTTTTATCTTGGCAACTGCGTGTCTCATGTCCCACGGGGCCATGAACTGCCCCTTCTTAATGTTGATTGGAAGACGGGTCCGGGCTGCCGCCACCAGAAGATCTGTCTGTCTGCAAAGAAAGGCCGGTATCTGTATACAGTCAAGGACCTTTGCGGCTGCCTCTGCCTGGTCCGGAGTATGAACATCTGAGATCACCGGCACATTCAGTTCCTTCTTGACGGCAGAGAGCATTTCAATGCCTTCAGTCAGTCCCGGCCCCCTGTATGACCTTATAGATGTCCTGTTTGCCTTGTCGAAGGATGCCTTGAATAGATAGGAAAAACCGTACTCCCCGGCAGCCTGGGCCATGAAAGCGCCGATGGAAATGGCGGTTTCAATGTCTTCCAGCACACAGGGTCCTGCAATAAGTAAAGGTGGTTGTCCTGAACCAATGCCGATTCCAGCTATATGCACATTTTGTATCTGGATATCTTTTGTACTCATTGTCTTAACTTTCAACTCTTTTGCAAATACTGTAAGCGTTTACAGGGTGCTGCAGATGCAAGGCGTACGGGTACGCAGACGTACTCCCTGTACTTCAAGTGCCCGGCAACAAAGCAGATGCGGTGCCCTGTGAACGCTTACCAAGTGCAGCATGCACAAATGCCGCAAACAGGGGATGGGGAGCAAGGGGCCTGGATTTGAACTCGGGATGGAACTGACAGGCAAGGAACCATGGATGCTGCGGTATTTCCATAATTTCCACCAATTCACCATTTGGACTCAGCCCGGCAAACCTGATTCCAGCGTCCTCAAGGGCCTTGCGATAGGAATTATTGAACTCGTATCTGTGGCGGTGCCTTTCGGAGATCTGCTCGACTTCATAGGCGGCATAGGCCTTGCTATCCAGGGCCAACCGGCATGGATATGCGCCAAGGCGCATAGTGCCTCCCTTATCAGTGCTTTCATCTCTTTTTTGTATTTTATCCGCACGGTAGTCATACCATTCCTTCATCAGGTAGATCACCGGATCAGGTGTGGCAGGAGTGAATTCAGCGCTGTCAGCCAAGGGCAACCCGGCTACGTTTCGGGCAAATTCTACAACTGCCAACTGCATGCCCAGACAGATGCCAAAAAAAGGCACATTGTTTTCTCTGGCATAAGTAATGGCCTCAAGTTTTCCAGGTATTCCCCTTGAGCCAAATCCCCCTGGGACCAAGATCCCCTCGGCCCCTGAAAGCCGGTTTGCCAACTCTTCGCCCTTTGTTTCCTCTGAGTTCACAAAGTCTATTTCGATTTCGGAGCTGTTTGCAACACCCCCGTGGAACAGTGCCTCATTCAGGCTTTTGTAGGATTCCCTGAGGTTTACATACTTACCAACCATAGCAATCCGCACTGTGTGCTGTGGTTCCTTAATCTTGGCAATAAGGTCCTCCCACTCGGTAAGTACAGGTGCCCTTGTCCACATGTTAAGGGATTCGATGATTCGTTCGTCCAGCCCTTGCTCGTGAAAGCGTATCGGCACTTCATAGATGCACTTTACGTCTTTGGCTGCAATAACCCAGTCTTCTTCTACATTGCAGAATAATGATATCTTGGACTTAATATCCGGCGAAAGATCCATCTGGGTGCGGCAGAGCAGGATGTCCGGCTGAATTCCTATGGATAGCAGTTCTTTTACGCTGTGTTGTGTTGGTTTTGTTTTAAGTTCACCTGCTGCCTGGATATAGGGCACATAGGTCAAATGGATATAAAGGGTATTTTCAGTACCCAGGTCGCTCCTTAACTGTCTAATAGCTTCCAGAAACGGCAGGCCTTCAATGTCCCCTACTGTGCCTCCTATTTCTATAATGGCTATATCTGCTTCACTATTTAATTGAAGAATCGCCTGTTTGATCTCGTCAGTTATATGAGGGATGACCTGGACCGTACCTCCAAGGTAGTCTCCCCTTCGTTCTTTTGTGATAACGCTATAATAAATACGTCCTGAAGTGTAGTTGTGCCTTTGCCCCAGCTTTGCATGGGTATAACGCTCGTAATGTCCGAGATCCAGGTCTGTTTCGGCGCCATCGTCTGTCACAAATACCTCACCGTGCTGGAAAGGGTTCATGGTGCCGGGGTCCACGTTTATGTATGGGTCCAGCTTCTGAATGGTGATCCGAAGCCCCCTGGCTTCGAGCAATGCCCCTATGGAAGCTGCCGCCAGGCCTTTCCCCAGAGACGAGAGAACACCTCCTGTGATAAAAATAAACTTTGTTTTCATGTTTATAAAATCCTGATTGGATTGTTGATTGTTGATTGTTGATTTATCATTGCTCTATTGTTCTATTCTCATGTCTTCTCCATATCAGAGACCAAAAACTGATGTTTTGCAAGCGGTTTCCAGAGCACATTATTTCTTTAACCGTTCACGGGGTTACAAGCCCGTTTTACCGCAAACCCACCGAACTGTAATTTACAGGGTGCTGCAGATGCGAGGCGTACGGATACGCAGACGTACTTCCTGTACTTCAAGTGCCCGGCAACAAAGCAGATGCGGTGCCTTGCGAACGTTTACAAGCCTCTTACGCTGCCATGCGGAGTAAAGCATTGACTATTGCTATTGCCACAGAGCTACCACCTTTTCGCCCCAGGGCCGTAATATAGGGAACATCTTGCTTCAGCAGAAGTTCCTTGGACTCAGCAGCGTTTACAAATCCTACAGGTACGCCGATTATCAGGTCCGGCCTGAACTGTCCCGAGGTTACCAGTTCTATAATCCGCAAGAGGGCGGTTGGGGCATTGCCGATTGCCACAATCCCCACATCATCCCCGGCCCCAAGGGTCATGGCAGCTTTGGCTTTGGTACAACCAAGGTCTTTTGCCATCTCTATGCACTCCTTGGTTTTAATAGAAACCACCACTTTTACGCCTAAGGATTTTATTATGCCGGGACTTATACCGGCAGCTACCATTCCAACATCCACGAGTATGGATCTACCCGCCAGTAAGGCCTTTATCCCATTTTTTATTGCAGCAGGATGGAACCTGACATTTTCAGCAAAATCAAAATCAGCCGTGGCGTGGATAATCCTGTAAACCACAGGGAGTTCCTGGTCATTGAAAGTAGTGGAACCTAGTTCCTGAGCGATGATTTCCATACTCCCGGCCTCAATCTCATCTCCGGAAAGACCTGACACAACCTCCACATCGCCATTTTCGGTCCTCATTTTTCTATCCCTTCCCTTGCCCTCACGCCCTTGCTGAAATAATGCTTTATCTTTCGCGCTTCTGTTACCAGATCAGCTCGCTCCATTATTTCTTTAGGCGCCCATCTCCCGGTAAGTACAAGTTCTACATCTCGATGCCGTTTTTTCAAAAGGCTTATTATGCTTTCCAACGGGATGAACCCGAAGTGAACAGCCACATTTATTTCATCAAGTACGATCATGTCATATTTTCCTTCTTCCATGACCTGCATTATTTCACTGAGGCCGGTCCGGGCCATTTCCATCTCTTTCTCTGAGGGTCTTCCTTTAGTAAATCTGCCTGAGCCGTACTGACGAATGGTGACATGATTCCCAAGTTTTTTAAGGGCCTTTATCTCACTGAATTCGCCATGTTTCAGAAACTGGGCGAACAATACCCTCCAACCGGCTCCAACCGCCCGGAGGACCAGCCCAAGAGCGGCAGTAGTCTTTCCCTTTCCCTTCCCTGTATAGACGTGAACAAAACGCGTTTCTTTCTGCAAATGGCTCCTATGGAAAAATTGGGCTCAATATACGAAACGGCAGCATTAATGTGTTCTTGACCAGGTCTATCATGGCTCCGCCTACTGCATCAGGTGAAAGGACCGTGACCTCCGGGTCTTTTATCTGTCCCTTGATTTTTACCGGAAATGTTACGATTGTCGCGTTTTTTCCTCCTATGGCCTTCCCCAGCAGAGGTACCTTTGAGACTATAGTGTCTATGGTCTTCAATGGAGCTACCAGTACAATCATGTCTGCATCCATGTCGTCCAGATCAATTTTCCCTCTACCAAAGAGGTTTAACCCTTTCCCTTTGATTATAGCATGATCAATAATCAGGTTGTTGTCCTTTATGATGCCCTTAATATCCATTTGTGAAAAAGGAAAGCCTTCAGTAAGGAGATCCGGGAGTCCATTTTTGGAAAAAAGGTCTATAACGTTAAGAACGCTGAATATCTTGGAAAGCAATGTCATACGTCTGATTATGCCATTGGAGGACCGGAGTTCAACAGAGCCCCGTTGCCAATTGCCGGGTGTTCCTTCAATGTTTGCATTAAAGACAAATGGACCCTCTAATATGTCTTGATCATGGCCGAGGCATGAAAGCAGGTCTTGGAAAAGCACCTTTTTTTCGTGATCAGTAGAAATGACCAGATTGGTCAGGTCAGGGCCGGGTCCTGAACGCCAAGTGCCGGTGGTATTGAGGCCGCAGATTGTTCCGGAAGATACAGAGATGGCTGTTTTCCCCTGAGGTAAGAGTTTCACCTGACCTGTGAGCGGTTGCCAAACATAGTCAGTGACTTTGTGGTCTTTATCAGGAATGGCAGTTTCTTTTATGCTTGTGTATTTAAAGCTGTCCAGCTCGAAATTGATTCTACCTGTAAGAGAAAGGGGAGAATTTGGTGATTTGGTGATTTGGTGATTTGGTGATTTGGGAGTAGGTGCAGGGTCGGGGGAAGGATGTTTTTCTTTGTATGTATCAATGAATCCGGAGAGATTTTCCCAGGAAAAGGAATCAGATTTCAGATCAAGGTCCAGATCAATATTATGCCTTGAGAATGAGGCCCGTCCTTTAGACATTACTGATTCGCCTTTTATTTCCAAAGAGAGTCCCTCTATGTCTGTCCATGAGTTGTGCCCCTGCAGGTCGGCATATTTGACAGCTATCGGCTCTGCAACTCCCCAGTGCCAGTTTAGTCCAGATGCCTCTATAGGGCCTTTAAGCCGGGCGGAACTCGGATCTTCCAAAAAACAACTCAGGTTGCATGAACCCCTTATATGGCCTGACAATATTTTGTTCTTTTCCAGGATTTTGTCCAACGTGTTTCCTTTCAGGCATCCTTCCCAATTCAACAGTAAATTCTCCCTGGGTAACCGTTCACACTCCCTGACAGCCGACGGGCTTTTGCAGGGTTTCAACTGCGGACTGATTGCACCAAAAGGTGTATTCTCAACGGATTGTGCCTTGAAACCCGAAAAAGGCTGTTGGCTGCCAGGGGGGGGGCGAATCATTACCTTTCTGGGAGCCTGTAGCAAATTCAGAGAAAGGCTCGCCTTTTCCGCTGGAGTAGTAATAGTAAGATCTTTTATAGAGAACTCCTTTGGACTGGAGCTGAGATCCAGTTTTACCTTTATGGTCTTCTTGTTTTCTATGTCTGAGATAATCTCTCCCTTTACATCAGTCTTTTTGGGGTCCCAGGCAACCTTTAAATGGTTCAGGGTGCAAGGTGTGCCGGGGAAATATAGCGCGGGTATCCAATCTTTTGCCTTTACCCATTGGGAAATACTTTCACTCGCGGTCCCGCTCAGATCGAGCCGGCCCTGCCAGTCCTGCCAGTTTTTGTGTTTAAGATATCCGTTTAAGCTCATCTGTTGGTCTGAAAGGCGCATCCTGCAACTGGATATTCGAACATTTTCTTGATCAACCTGTGCAGAAGCCTGTTCAATGTGGGAAGGTCCGGGAAGCAGCGGGCTGTGGAAATCAAGGCCTTTTGTGTCGGCTGTTATGCTGTATTCCCATTTCCGTGGGTTCATCACAGGTCCTTTAAGCCGTGCGTCAGTTACTTCCAATGGGCCATCAATTGAAAGGAGTACTTTAGAAAGGACTTCTTGCAGCACGGGATAGCGTTTCAGCTCTGCAAAAAGAGGGCCTGAGCCCAGGGAGGCATTAAGCCTTCTGATGTCGAGAATAACATCATCTTCCCATTTTACTGATCCCTCAGTTTCGTGAATAGAGTTGGGACCGATGACCCCCTGAATATTGCTCCAGTTCACTTCGTCAGGAAGGACCTGGAGTTGGCCTTTCTTGATCCTGATAGGCCATATAATCCGCTCGTAATCTGCCGTTCCATCAATGCTCGACACCTCTACTCTTACTGAAATATCTTTTAATCTGTCGCCCAGGATAAGACGACCTGAGGTCTTGCCCTGGACATTGCTGAATTTGGCCAGCTCATTCCTGAACCCTTGATGATCAACCAATCTGTGTAGTAAGGCAGGAAGTTTTGAAAGGTCTGCATCCAGGTCCATATCCAATTTGAAGACTTTGTTTTCACCAACAAGGCCCAATGCAAGAGAGCCATTTGTGCCCAGAGAATCGCCCAATCCGGCAGAAAGATTCTGTCCTGTCAGTATCCCGTTTTTGATCTCGATTTGGCCAGAAGCTTTTTTGAGATTCAGATCCACATTTGGAACGTGTACCGGCGCTTCATCCACGTCGGCTGTGATGGTCATGGCCTTTAGTTCTCGAAAGCGTGACACAGTTCCCTCAAAAAAATACGCCGCAGCTTTGGCCTTTCCTCCCAGGACTATGCTGCATACCAGGTCGGCTACCTCATGTCTGCCGAACAGGGCGAGGACTTTTTCTCTAACTCCTGAAAGATCTATTTCCTTTGCCTTGAGGTCGATGATCCAGAAGGCCTCGTCAGTAAGAGCCGCCTGACGCCTTTCTACCACACCAGATAAGGTCAGTCTGGGGTCTGTAAGCTCCAACGCACTTACCGACACGTAAAGTTGCTGTCCCTGTTTTTTAAAACTCAGGTCTGTATAGCCGCATGAAAACAGCATTTCTTTGTCGTGTGACTCGATTCTTAGACAAGGAAAGTCCCCTTTTACTGAGGCCTTTATATCGTCAAGACCGATTCCTGTGATGGCAACCTTTATATTAACGTCTGAGTCTAAGGGCTTAACAGGGCTCTTGTTCAGGGAAGTAAGGAGGATTTCGTGCGGCTTGAAGTCTTGGCAATTTATCCTTAGCTTGTAGGAATTTTTTGACGGTATAAAATGACCTTTAGTCTCCAGGCTTTTGGCATAAGGTGGTGTGCATTTTAGAGATGCATCAACCCTGTCACGTCCTATATGTATCTTGGCTGCAACATTTGAAAAGTTAAGGCTATTGGTGTGCTGGAGCTGTCCTGGGAAAACGCCTTCCGGATCTAAAGCAAGGCCACCATTTTTTATAACAAGTGTGACTGAAAGATGGGGTGGTGACCATGGTTCTTTGTCAGCAGACGGAGCCAGGGATTTCAGATGGAGATTTGGATTGTCGAAAACCACACGGCTTATTCCAGGCCAGCCACGAAAAAGGCCCAGCCAGTCAGGGAAAAGCAATATCTTCGGAATCTCTGCATCTAACTGGTTATTGGAAACCAGGACGTCGGTGAGCACTATGCGGGGAAGGGGAAACCACTGCCAGGAGATAGCCTTGATGTCAATATTACTGTCCAGTCGATGGGTAATCTCATAGGTTATCCAGGAGTGGACCTGTTCCAACTTCAAAACATATGGGGTAAGAAACACAAATAGCCCAACGATCGCAAGAACAGAGATAAAAATTTTAGCAGCGCGCGCTTTTTTCATTTTATTGAATAATGGAGGTCTGCTACCAGTAGCCTCAGATGTTCCAGCTTTTCAAAGTTTTTGCGGACAAGAAGCGCCTTTAAATTTGAAAGGGCTGGTGAGACATAAGGCTTAAAGAAGACTTTCCCCTTTTTAAGATATAGGTATGAATACGCACCTAATGCCTGCATAGTACGAAGAAGAGCAAGCAGGAAAAACTCCCTTTCAAACACGGCTTTATCCAGGGCAATATTCAGGGCATCAAGCTCGTCGAGATAGAATTCCAAAAGTTCAGACCAAATAGTCTCCGGTAGTGATACATAAGGATCCAGGAGCAACGCGGCAACGTCATAACCCAAGGGACCCAGACGACCGTCCTGAAAATCAATTATCCTCAAGGCCCCGTTCCAGACCAAAATATTGCGGGACTGAAAATCCCGATGTAAAAAATACTCCTTATTGTCAATTAAATCTACTTGAAGTGCCAGCCTTGTAAGCTCATATTCAAGTTCTGGTGTTTTGCTGCCGCCCATGAGGTTTTCAACAAAGTATTGCAAAAAGTAAAAGGCCTCTCGTTCCCTGGCCAGTTTACTGTCATAATATTCTGAGTCATAGCACCATTTGCGGTTGAATTCCCGGTAGCCATATACCTGCATTTTTGCCAGTAAAGAAAGGGTCTGCCGGTAAAGCCTTTTGACCCGTGACCATTTATTTTGTGAGATTAGTGCCAGGATTTCTGTCTGTAAATGCCTGTCTCCCAAATATTCCACCACAATAACTCCGGTATCTTTGTTAAAATCATATATTTTTGGAACTGGAATTCCGGCCCTGCCCAAATGATTCCCAATATTAACATAACTATAGGTCTCGGAAGTACCTATATCCCCTGGAGAAGGTTCAATTGCCACGGCAGGCTTGCCTTTCCACCGGACCTTGAAAAAGCGTCTGTCAGATCCATCAGAAGAGAGAGGTATGGTAAATGGTGGTTTCAAGGTTAGGTATTATTTGTAAACCTCGTGTTTTTAGTGGCAGAACAATTTCAAATTAATTGAATTTGAAGTGCCTAAAGTTCATGTTTATTCCCAGTCATCCAATATTACAAGTCGTATGGATTACAACTACTATGTTCTTTTTCGGTAAAATCGTCAATAATGTGAAAAAAGAATGTAAGTGAATGGAAAATGAAGTAATTATCAGCATGCACTGTCAAGACTGCGGCATAGGGAAAGAACATTTACCCTGTCCCTCCGCAACCATAATTTGATTGACAGAAGGGGCAGGCTAAACGTATATTGTAGTCATAATGACCATATAGACCTCTTTACAGCAAAACAGATCGGAGAGTGCATCATGCCTAAAGTCTCTGTTGCCCATACCAAGAGTCATTTGTCAGAAATCATGGCCAAATGCGCATACAATCACGAACGGTTCATCATCACCCGTCGCAACAAGCCAGTGGCCGCCCTGGTGAGTATCGATGATCTGCGTATCATTGAGCAGCACGAGGAACGGACCGGGCTTGCCGGAATTGCCAGCAAGTGGCCGGAGTTCGACGAAGTAGCCACCAGCATGGGTGATATCGCCGAGCTACGCCGTGCGGGTGGGAACGGCCGTAATGTATCTCTTTGATACCGACGTCATCACCAATATCCTTAAAAAACGGCCCTCACCGACCCTGCTTGCCCGAATCGAATCATTGCCCCAACAGCACCAGTTCATCACCACTATTACCATCTCTGAAATCGTTTATGGCGTTTATAAAAGCAACCGGCCCCGCTTTCATCTCCAAAATCTGGAGGAGATCCTCCTGCCCAGGGTCAATGTCATTGGCCTCGATCTCAAGGCTGGATGGATCTGCGGCCGGTTGCGGGCCCGCTTCGAAAAAGAAGGTCGGCTGCTCCCCCTTGCAGATATTGAAATCGCTGCCATTGCCATGGCCAACGACCTTTGTCTTGTCAGCGACAATACGAGACATTTTTCCCGAATCTCAGGCCTCAGGCTGGAAAACTGGTTGGCAGAATAGATCCCGGCGCCAGTAAAGACCATTTTTCAAATTTTTTCCCCCACCTTCCAATCTCCAAGGGGTTCACAGCCAACCCACCTCATGCAAATCTTCCTCAGAAACCCCAAAAGGAGATCTTGCTTGCCGCCAGATCAAATGTCAGTCATACTTCCACCATAAATATGTAGGCAGGATTATCAGGATCATCAAACGCTATTTTCAAGGGCAAAATCATCACTATGAGGAGTGTCTTCAAATGTAGGATTGTCCCTCGATTACACCTCCAGGCGCAACTTTCCTGTAAACAATATCCGCATTAGGCCTTTTTTCAATGATTTTAGCTGCTCCTTGTAATTCGATTCTTTTTCGATGTCGTCATCCACTGGATTCAAGACCTCGCCAGCTTTCTTTTGCTTGTTCACAGGTCTTTGCATCAGCCCCTTTTTGAGATGTTTAGCGTTCTCAATAATCTGGGTCGTCTTCACAATCGCTTCGTCCACTGTTGTCAAAATCTCGGCAATCTTTTTTTGTTCGGGAGATGGAGGCAATAAAATCAACATTTCTGAGAGCTCTATATAATTAGTGTCTGAACGAAAACTAACCAAAACTGTCATTTCGAGCAAAGCGAGAAATCTTATCGTACTGAAAATACAGGCATTAAAGATTTCTCCCTACGGTCGAAATGACAAAAAGAGGGG
>QNAY01000010.1 GCA_003645605.1 Thermodesulfobacteriota bacterium | reverse complement strand
TAGGCATTCATTGGCTTATTGCAGTAAAGAATTATTTGCTGGAAACCTTCAACGACAACATAGTCCAAAATCTTGCAGCCTATCCATAGCCTGCTAAAGCAATAAACGTGCCGAACTGTATTGTTAAAAAAGTGTAAACTGGTGAATGAAGGATGCCAAAAAATCCTATTAATTTTTGTTCAACTTATTTATCTCCCGTTCCTAAGGATCCGGTTGCGGTCGTAGAATCCATGCAAAATGAAATCCCAAAAGGGTTGGCTTCATAATTCGTTTTTTCCCTTCAGGCTCTCAAGGACAGAGGCTATGTCTGCAGGCAGCTTGCTTTTCCATTTCATTTTTTTACCTGTGATGGGATGAATAAACTGCAAACAGGCGGCGTGAAGCATCTGTCTTCGGATCGGAATGACTGTATGCCCAACCCTGAATTCCGTCGGCCCGCGATACAAGGAGTCTCCCAGGACAGGATGCCCCAGAGAACTCATATGGACACGGATCTGGTGTGTTCTTCCTGTACGTATCTTTAAAGATAAAAGGGTTGAACCCCTGAGTTCTTCAACAACCTGCCACTCGGTAATGGCGGATCTTCCCTTTCTGGATCTGGTGGACATCTTCTTACGATTAACAGGGTGACGTCCAATGGCTGAATCCAAACGACCGTTCCTGTCACGGAGCCTGCCCCGGACCAGGGCCAGATAGGTCTTGTCAATCATTCCTGACTTGAATTGCTCTGTTAATCCCCTGTGTGCCTCATCATCCTTTGCTACAACCATCAGGCCTGATGTGTTCTTGTCAAGCCTGTGTACAATGCCCGGTCTGAGATACCCGCCTATACCCGAAAGATCCTTGCAATGGTGCAGAAGGCCGTGAACCAGGGTGTAATCCTCATCCCCTGCCCCTGGATGGACAACAAGACCGGCTGGTTTTTCCAGAACAAGCAGGTGGCTGTCTTCGTAAACGATTTCCAGGGGGATCGGAACAGGTTCAACAGACAGCGGTTTTAAGGCAGGGATATGGATATCAATGCTGTCTCCGGCATGAACCCTAAGACTTGAGGATGTTCTTGCATGTCCTCTGACTTTTATATGGCCGTCGTGAATGAGGTTTTGAATTTGCGACCTTGAAAGTCCAAGGTCCTTTAAGGCAAGAAATTTATCAAGTCTCTTTCCTGCACCATCGTCATTTACATTTATAACGTGCTTGGCGATGTCTGCCATACTGCATGACACTCAGCTCAATTTATTGGTTCGTAGTTCGATGTTCGATGTTCATTTGAATGCGCCCGGAGCAGCATAAAACAGTCTATACCTCAACCTCAACCTCTGCGCTCACATTATTAAAGATAGACTCGATTCCCTCGGTAATCTCTTCTTCTTTTTTATCCTTGGCAACGGAAAGTTCCTTGACTAGCAAACTCTTGGCAGTATCCAGCATCTTTTTCTCACCAAATGAAAGTGGTTTATCCATTTGCAGGATATAGAGATCCCTCAAGACAGTTGCCAGATCGAAAATCGAACCTGTTTTTATCTTATCCATGTACTCCCGGTAACGACGGTTCCATGTCTGGGGAATGAACTTTATGTCTTTTTTCTCTAAAATGGCATAGACCTGTTCGACCTCACTATCAGAAATAACTCTCCTGAGTCCGATGTGTTCGGCGTTTTTCCTGGGGACCATTATTTTCATGTCATTGTCAAGGATACGTATTACATAAAAAATATGTTCGATCCCGGATATTGATTTTTCCTCTATACCTTCGATCAAACCCACACCATGTGCGGGATACACTGCTAGATCGCCAACATTAAACATACTGATTAACCTCTAATAGCTCCAAAAAAATCCATAAAATATAATCATTTTAAAAACTAATATAACATATTTCCCAATTTTCCGAAACATGCCGGACCGGGAACCCTAACCTCTGAACCTCTGAACCTTTGAACTCGTGTGAGGCAGAGGACACACCCATCCAATTGGAGGAAGCAGGCGTTCTTTGAGCACGTACTGATCATAGGCGGCAAACAGGTCCGTCTTTTTCAGTTGCCCGACTACGGTCTTCGGATCACCGGACCCCACAACCGGAAGGAAAGAAATGTTATGCTTGGCAAAAATATGAAAGGCTGTTTCCATATCAGTCTTTTCGTCCACTAGGACTAATTCCTTAACCATAAGTAAACTTGCGGTGGTATCGGGTCTGCACAACTCCGGATGGGCAAAATACTTTCTGCAATCCCTCAATGTCAGAACTCCTGACAGGCGATCCTGTGAGTCAAGCACAAGAAAGTGAGGAAACGGACTTTGCTCCATGGCAGACGCTATCTCACTGAAGGGGGTATCTGTGCGTAGGACCTGCAAATCCATGCTCATATGTTCACCTACTCTCATACCCCTCAAGACATTGACCTCGTGCCCTTTTACAATATTCACTCCCTTAAGAAAGAGCTTTGTCTCATATATTGAGTAGCCATGGAGCAGACGGACCACCGTAAGGCTTGCAATACATGATACCATCAGGGGCAATATCACCTCGTAAGTATACGTAAGCTCAAAGATGGTGAGCACCGCCGTTATGGGAGCCAGAGTGGTTCCGCTAATCATGGCCCCCATGCCTATAAGGGCATAGTGGGCAGGAACAAGATCTGATTCCGGCCACAGTGACTGGGCTGCAAGGCCTACTAAAGACCCCAGTGCCGCCCCTATAAACAGAGATGGTGCGAATATTCCTCCACTCATTCCCGATCCTATGGAAAAGCCTGTAGCCACGATTTTGGCAACAAGCAGCGTTAAGGCAAACACCAAGGACACCTTGCCGGCAAGGGAGGCATCTATGCTTTCATACCCAACGCCCAAAACCCACGGACAATAGAGGGCAACAATCCCTATCAGGAGTCCGCCAAAGGCGGGACTCAACCAGTCCGGCACCCCTACCCTTTTCCAAAACCTGGGCAAGGAAAAAATCGCTCCCATAAGCACCAGGCTTATAAGACCCGCGACAAGCCCCAGGAAAAAATATAGGAGCAGCTCAGCAGGATATGCCATAAAGAAATCGGGGATCACAAATATCTGCGCCCCTTCCCAAAACGCCCTGGCAACCATGGTACCTGTAACAGCAGCTATTACTATGTTGCTGAGCGAGGCGATTTCAAGGTCAAAAAGCAGCACCTCCACTGCAAACAGAGTCCCGGCCATAGGGGCCTGAAAGGTAGCGGCTATGCCGGCTGCGGCCCCACAGGCAACGGCCAGCCTCCTTGAATCCCGCCTCAGCTTTAACATCTGGGTAAGGGAAGAGCCAATGGAGGAGCCAATCTGAACCACAGGACCTTCACGCCCGACCGAGGCACCTGCTGAGATAAGCCCTGCTGTGACAAATGCCTTTATCAGAGTAACACGATGCCTTATTTGACCACCCTTAAGAGCAAGGGCCTCCATTACTTCCGGCACACCGGGTCCTCTGACCTCGGGTGCCCAAAAAGTAATTATGGGTCCTACCAACAGGCCCATACCGGCAGGAATAAGGAGCTTCCACCACCATTCGGCATGTTGGACCTGTCCTGCAAAGTCAGCGCCGGCAGGCCATAGGACCTCCTGGCCAAAGAGTATCAGCCACCTGAACATTACCACTCCCAGGCCGGCAAGTGCCCCGATGACCAATGCCAATAAAAGCGGTCCTGTATATTCTTTTAAAGTTTGAACTGATCTATTAAGCATCTACTGCATAATAGCATATATGATTCCGCTGAAAATACCCCATCTGCTGCGTTGCATAAGAGCTGAAAGCTGAAAGGGGTTGATTACGATATTTTTTTGACCTTTGAACTTGAACCTTTGAACCCTGAACCTTTGAACCCGTGAACGGTTACAAGGACTCTTTGCAGATTTCAGTGTCAATTGGTAAGAATGCATATCTATGGCACAGCCGGGCAAACAAAATAACGTAAAGCATAAGAAAAGGCCAAAACCGGCACCATATGTCTGGGGAGCAATTACCTTCCTGTCCATAGGGCTCCTTTTCATAGCACCCGGGGTGGACTGGCCGCTGGTCGTGCATCGAATAGCCTGGCCGCTCAGCCGTCTATTGATAATCATGGTACTTAGCCTCGGCTTGAGTGCTCTGGTAGAAGGCATGGGTTGGTCTAAAATAGTTGCAAGACTATCCAGACCACTCATGCGTACGGGCAACTTCAGTGACTGGAGCGGGACTGCCTTCACGACCGCCTTTCTCTCAGGTGTCGCCGCAAATACCATTCTATGGAATGCGTATAAAGAGAAAAAATTAAGCAGACGAGAGATGCTTCTGGCCACACTCTTAAACCTGGGGCTTCCTTCCTACACGCTGCATCTCCCAACTACCATTGCCATCATTATACCCTTGGTCGGGACAGCCGGATTGATATACGTAAGCCTAACCCTTGTGGCAGCATTGATCAGGACCGTAATAGTCCTCATCCTGGGGCGTTTAATCCTGTCATCACCAAAAAAAATGGGGAAACCAGGGCAGGCACATCAAAACAAAGAAGAATTGGAACCAAGAAAGGAGCGAGTAAAAAAACTCTTGGCCAGATACGTCCCGGGTCGCCTGAGCCAAATCGCCATGTATACCGTTCCCATCTATATTATGGTAGTTCTTCTTCAGCAATGGGAATTTTTTGAGTGGCTTCAGGACAGGAGTGCATCAGTTATTGCTACTGATGCCCTGCCTGTGGAAGGCATATCCGTGGTAGTATTCAGCATAGTTGCGGAATTCACAGCCGGAGCTGCCGCAGCCGGGGCCATGCTGAGTGCAGGAGTGCTTACTGTGAAAGAAACCGTGCTGGCGCTTCTTTTCGGGAATATAATTGCAACCCCTGTAAGGACACTGAGACACCAACTACCGAGATATCTGGGCATCTTTCAGCCGAAAATGGGTATAATCATACTTATGATGGGTCAAACCATGCGTATTATCAGCGTTGTGATAGTGGGTATTATATATTTTCTCATGTATTGATTTGAAAAGAGTAAATTATGAAAAAAATCTCGTATTTTCTGTCATTATCCCTATTTCTCCTGGCATTTTTAGCGGCCTTTGACACTCCGGTCTGGTCTGAAGTAAACAAAAATAAGGATAATATCCTCATGGTTAGTATCGACGTGACACTGGATATGGAAAACCGCCGGATAAAGGGAAATGCTTCAACAGAACTCCCCTTGGAAAAACCTGTACGGATACATGTGAGAGGCGTGGAGTTAGACCGTGTCACCCTTGCGGGGCAAACCATAAATCCTACCATTGAAGAAGACTCGTTTAGTGTTGTAGCTTCCGGCAGAAACAGGTTGCTCAGGATTCAATTTCATAGAGATTTTCCACCCTTGAGCCCCGGGACCGGCGCAAAAAATGACCATACTATGATGGATAACTTCATAGACACAAAAGGCGTTGTATTGCTCAATGGCTGGTGTCCGACATTAGATGGGCTTGCCCGCTACGAGCTCAAAGCTGTGGTTCCTGCCGACTTCAAGGCCATATCCGAGGCAGATGCCGTAAAGGTGGAATACAGGGAAAAGACAAGTATCTATATCTTTGGATTTCCCCATCCAAGGACCGGCCTTTCACTGATTGCAGGCCCGTATCAAGTCAGTCTGGAACGTCACAAGGATATTGAGATTGCTGCATACTTTTTCCCTGAGGATCAGGAACTCGCCCGAAAATACATTGACAAATCCGGATACTATCTTGATTTCTATGAAGGCATCCTCGGCCCATACCCGTTTAAGCGATTTGCAATAGTGGAAAACCGTGCCCCCACGGGCTATGGTCTTCCCACTTACACCCTTCTCGGGCAAGAGGTGGCAAGACTCCCATTCATTGTTGACACCTCCCTGGGCCACGAGATACTCCACTCCTGGTTTGGAAATTCCGTCTATGCGAACCCGAAACAAGGTAACTGGAGTGAAGGACTTACCTCATACCTGGCAGACTATCTGTATGAAAAACAGAAAGGCCGGGGCAGCGACTACAGGCATGGATTGCTTGTGGACTACCAGAGCTATGTCCATAAAGACAAAGCCATGTCCCTTGCTCAGTTCAGGTTCAGGACAGACAGGGCCTCAAAGGCCGTAGGTTATGGCAAAGGGGCGATGTTGTTTCACATGTTGAAGCGGGAGATTGGTGAAAATGCCTTTAACAAGGCCCTGAAAAGATTTGTCCTGGATTACCGGTTCAAGATGGCTGGCTGGAGCGAATTGGAAGCAGTCTTTTCAGACACAAGCAAAAAGGACCTATCTGTCTTTTTTGACCAATGGCTTGAGAGAAAAGACGTGCCGGTACTCACCATTAGCAAGGGAAATATAACTTATCCGGGCAGCGGGCTTCAAAATCTAAAAGTGACTATACACCAGGGTACGGAAAGCCCTTACTCCCTGTTGGTGCCTCTGGTATTAGAAACCACATCTGCGGAAGTGCGTCGCAATGTCCGTGTGAAAACTGAAAAGGAATCCGTTGACATCGAAATCGAGGGACAACCCCTTTGCGTGATTTTAGACCCGGACTACGATCTAATGCGCAAGTTGGATCCCTCTGAATTTCCCCCTGTGCTCTCCCGCCTCCTGGGATCAGAACACAAGTTCTTTGTGCTCCCTTCGCAGGACTCAGAGATCTATGGTCAATTTGCTGTTTTTCTTCAATCACTTGGATTTGAAGAAAAAAACATTGACAGCCTGACCGACTCAGACCTGAACAAAGGTTCATTGCTAATACTGGGAGACCCTGCTCCGAGGCTTGAACGACTGACTGGAGAAATGCCCAGCCCGGACAGTGGAGTCATCATCACAGTTAGAGAAAATCCCATAAACCCAACAGGTGTGGTGGCCCTGGTAAAGGCCGGTTCTTCAAAAGAACTGGAGCTTATCTTGAGAAAACTTACTCACTACGGGCGCTACAGCACATTGAGGTTCAAGGACGGCAAACTAGTGGAAAAAAACACAGCAGGCGCTCAGAATGGAATACACCTGGCCCTGCAAAATGAAATTATGGGGATTGCCGCCAGTGATCTCTCTCCGGTGGACCGGATAATCAACGACGTCTCTGAAAAGCGGGTGATCTATGTTGGAGAACGTCACGACAGGTTTAGCCATCACATGGCCCAACTGAGGGTCATCCAGGGACTCAACAGACAGAATCGCAGCATTGCAGTAGGCATGGAGATGTTCCAGCGTCCGTTTCAGGATGTACTTGACAGGTATCTGGAAAGTCAGATAGACGAAAAAACCTTTCTGAAAGAGAGCGAGTATCTTGAAAGATGGAGGTATGATTATCACCTCTACCGCCCGATCATAGAATACTGCAGGGAGCATGGTATTCCGATCCTGGCGCTCAACCTTCCGGCGGAAATTTCAAAAAAGGTGGCAAGAAAAGGCCTTGAGTCCCTGTCAAACGAAGAGTTGGAGCAGGTGCCGGTGGAGCTTGACTGGTCAAATACAGTATATAAAACACGTCTGAGGCAAATTTTTGAAGAACACCCTGAAGGCGAAATCAAGAATTTTGACGACTTTTATCAGGCACAGGTTCTTTGGGACGAAACAATGGCGCAGAGCGTCCATGATTACCTGGACAATAATCCGGACCGTCAGATGGTGGTGCTTGCCGGAAACGGACACATTGCCTTTGGCGACGGTATCCCATCAAGGACTTGCAGACGCGGGAAATACGATCAGGCAATAATAATAGCTAATGCAACCTGTGATAGCATAGAACAGGACATGGCAGACTTCTTCCTGTTCCCTCCTATGGTACAGCCGCCCTTTTCCGCCAAGCTGGGAGTGATTCTCAATGATGAGGACAATAAAGTGGTGCTGAAAAAAGTCATGCATAACAGTATTGCACAGAAATCCGGCCTGAAGTCCGGGGATTTGGTGTTGAGCTTTGACGAAGAGCCTGTTAAGGACATTTCCGACCTCAAGCTCGCCCTGCTTTTTAAAAAGGAAGGGGACACCGCCATGATTAAAATCAAAAGAATAAAAAGGTTTGCACGCGACAAAGTCCTGGAACTTACAGTAGGGCCTTTTAAACCTATGAAAATGTCATTTCACCATCCGCGTAAGTTCAAAAAATAAAAAATAACATCGCGCAATGGCGCAAAAAAATCAAGAAAAAATTTGCGCCTTTGCGCCTTTGCGTGAAACCTTTCTTTTTTGGAAACTTGAGGAATATGAAAAATGAGGTCAGTAAAAGTAGCTATTAGCTCTAACGCCCTGGTCTGCTGTCTGAAATTTATTGTCGCCCTGACGGGAGGCAGTGCATCTATGTTCGCAGAGGCCATACACTCTTTGGCTGACACCGCAAACCAGGCATTGCTGTGGATAGGTATTCGCAGAAGTCGCATTGGTCCATCCCGTAAATTTCCCTTTGGAAGAGGTCAGGAGCGGTTTGTCTGGGGACTAATATCCGCATGCGGTGTCTTCTTTGTAGGCGCCGGAGTCACCATTTATCACGGCATCCAAGGGCTGCTGAATCCCTACGAGCCTGAGATCAATAAATGGACAGTCCTTGTCCTTGGGATATCCTTTCTGGCTGAAGGAGGTTCACTGATAGTTGCCTGGCTTGACAGAAAAAAAGGGGATACTGCAAACCTGGCAGTACTTATGGAGGACAGCGCAGCGGTCTTTGGCGTGCTCCTGGTTGCTATTACTCTGTTTCTAACGAAATATACAGGTCAGGCCTACTGGGACTCAATCGGCTCAATAATTATAGGCATTATCCTGGCAGTCATTGCAATAGTCCTTATGAGGGAAAACCTGGAAAACCTTATTGAAAAGGCATCGCCTGAAGAACTGCAGAATGAGGTAAGAAAGCAGCTATCCTCTTTTCCGCTCGTGGAAGATATTAAGGACATCCGGATGATCGTCCTGACACCATACGAGCACCGGACCCGTGCTGAAGTCGAGTTTAACGGCTATCTCCTCATAGCGGAAATGGAGGACAGTCTCAGAGATGACTTTCGGGAGATTGAGACATTTGGGGATTTCCTGCAGTTCTGCGCAGCCTTTTCCAACAGAATTACCAGGACAGTAGGGGCAAAGATAGACGAGATGGAGGAGACATTAAAGAAAAAAGTCCCTTATCTCAAGAATGTAGATATAAAACCTTCGTAAGCGTTCACAGGGCACCGCATCTGCTTTGTTGTCGGGCACTTGAAGTACAGGGAGTACGTCTGCGTACACGTACGCCTCGCATCTGCAGCACCCTGTTACAGTTCTGTGGGTTGCGGTAAAACGGGTTCGTAGGATGGAATTTCGCCATATATTGATTTATTTCCGTGTCATAAATACTGCTTCGTGGTATAAAATAACACTTGTCTGACAGGCCCGGAGAAACACGAAGCCTTTTAGCAACGCCATAAAATAATATGAACACTTATCTCATAATCATTCTGCTGATTCTTATTGTCCGCTATCTGCTTGATCTGGTCTCGGACTGGCTGAACATCCGACACGTATCTACTGAACTTCCTGCGGAGTTTAAAGGTTACTATGATGCTGAGAAATACAGGCGATCACAGAATTACCTGCGTGAAAACACCAGATTCGGGATCTGTGTGGATACACTCCAGACGCTTATAACAATCGTGTTTGTTCTGGTTGGCGGTTTCAACTTTGTGGACCGGATAGCGATAGGCCTTGGACATGGGCCAATCCTCACAGGACTGGTCTTTGCGGGAATACTGATTTTTGCAAGCAAGATCCTGAGCATGCCGTTTTCCATATACAATACCTTTGTGATAGAAGAAAAATACGGTTTCAACAAAACCACGCCCAAGACCTACTTGCTGGATATTATTAAGTCATTAATACTGACCGCCCTGATCGGTGGAATCGTGTTCGCCGCTGTTCTCTGGTTTTTTGAAAAAACCAACAACCTCGCATGGATTTATTGCTGGGTGGCGATTACGCTGTTCCAGATTTTCTTCATGTTTGTTGCCCCTGTGGTTATCATGCCGATTTTTAATAAATTTGTGCCGCTTGAAGAAAGTGTGTTGAGGACTGCGATTGAAAATTACGCCAAGGCACAAAATTTCAAGATGAAAGGCGTCTTCAAGATGGACGGCTCCAAGCGATCGTCCAAGAGCAACGCGTTTTTCACCGGCTTTGGGCGTTTACGCCGAATTGTGCTGTTCGACACATTAATAGAGAGGCACTCTGTAAATGAGCTTGTTTCGATCCTTGCGCACGAAATGGGGCATTACAAGAAAAAACATATTATCCAGGCAATAGTCAGGTCAGTAATTGTAATGGGACTGACGCTTTTTCTGCTTTCCCTTTTCATCGAAAATGAACAGTTGTTTGCTGCATTTAAAATGGAGCACCTGTCTGTTTACGCCAGCCTTTTTTTCTTTGGTTTCCTCTACACACCCATCGCGATGTTGATAGGACTCGTAGAAAACATAATTTCAAGAAAAAACGAGTATGAAGCTGATGCTTTTGCAGTGGAGACATACGG
Source organism: Thermodesulfobacteriota bacterium (assembly GCA_003645605.1). Taxonomy (GTDB): domain Bacteria; phylum Desulfobacterota; class Dissulfuribacteria; order Dissulfuribacterales; family UBA3076; genus UBA3076. Next base: position 422 of record QNAY01000010.1, on the reverse strand, counting down.
AGATGCTGATGCCATGATCAACGGGCTGAAAAAGCTGAGTGTGGACAATCTTTCTAATCTCACACCACATCCGTTCAAGGTCTTTATGGGCTACAGCCATCCGCCCGTTCTTGAGCGAATCAAGGCCATCCGAAGATTAGTTCCCACCCACAAATAGGTCTTCTCAACCGAATTACTTGAACCTGGATTATACAGACAGTTTTTGACCAGGATTGGTTTGTCTGCTGTGCTATTCCATGTAATTGCCACAAAATACATGTAACTGTCTTTTCATTCGTTTAAAATATTCACACTTTGTCTAACACCGATTTTCACAGTAGGTATAAGCGTCAAAATAACACCCTAATCAAGCGGTCCAGACTATCTCCACGCTTTTACCGGAAAGCCATGGAACTTTAAACGGTTTTTGTAATTTTTCAACT
>QNAY01000009.1 GCA_003645605.1 Thermodesulfobacteriota bacterium | reverse complement strand
TATTGTCGAAATGAATGCCATTGTAGTTGGGCACGCTACGCTTTGCCCAACCTACATTTTTCAACGCTTTCCTATAAATCAGGCACAGGAGGAATGATATAGTTTTTTGGTATCCTTCATTTTATAGCCATCTGTAGCCATCGTAGGTTGGGCAAAGCGTAGCGTGCCCAACGAATCGACTAATGGCGAGTAGCTAATCGCACAAGTCATATTTTTTGCGCTATATTACCCTTTAAGTGTAAACTACTTTTGACTCGTCATGAAGGATGCCAATTTATCAATCCCTAATTGAAAAATTGAAATCAATATATTACTTATATGCGTTGAATCCGACTTAAAATTCTCTGCTTGACTGCTTGAAGCTTAACGCGGCCGCCTTTTAATCATCATGACTATAAAAATCTACAATACATTTACCCGGAAAAAAGAGGCCTTTGAGCCCCTGACTTCAGGATATGTGCGCATGTATGTATGCGGCATAACGGCCTATGACCGCTGTCACATTGGGCATGCCCGTTCAGCCGTAGTCTTTGACGCAGTACTCCGGCACCTCAGGCATAGAGGATTTGATGTAAATTTCATAAAGAATTTTACTGACATTGATGACAAGATCATCAACAGGGCCCTTGAGGAAGGAATTTCCCCTGAGACCCTTGCAGAAAGGGAGATAAAGCACTTCTACCAGGATATTGATGCACTGGGTGTGCTTCGTGCTACTACAGAACCGAGAGCAACAGAACATATTCTGGAAATCATAGAAATCATAGAGACATTGATAGATAAAGGCCGGGCTTATATTTCCGGAGGTGATGTCTACTTCTCTGTGCGCAGCTTCCCCAGCTACGGAGCCTTGTCTAGAAGAAATGTAGAAGAAATGCGGGCCGGAGCCAGGATAGCAGTGGGAGAACAGAAAAAGGATCCCACAGATTTTGCGCTATGGAAGGCTGAAAAACCCGGTGAGCCCAAATGGGACAGTCCTTGGGGGCCAGGCAGGCCGGGATGGCATATAGAGTGCTCAGCCATGAGCATGAAGTATCTGGGGCCGACTCTGGATATTCATGGCGGCGGTCTGGATCTTATATTCCCACACCATGAAAACGAGCGTGCCCAATCCGAGGCGGCAACAGGAAAGACCTTTGTCCGTTTTTGGATGCACAATGGCTTTGTAACGATCCGTAGCGAGAAGATGTCAAAGTCCTTGGGAAATTTTGTAACCATCCAGGAAATCCTGGGAAAATATCATCCGGAGGTCCTGAGGCTCTTTCTCCTGTCCAAGCATTACCGCAGTCCCCTTGACTACAGCCCTGAAACCCTGACCGAGACGACATCCGCCCTTGATCGATGCTATACGGCCCTTTCCGAGGCAAGGCATCAGTCTGATAAACCGTTGAAGAAACAACGGCCCCTCACTGATGAGGCAGGGAAGGCAATAGATACACTTAATCATCTGAAAGATAGGTTTGACCAGGCCATGGATGATGATTTCAATACCGCGCAGGCCCTTGGGCACCTCTTTGATGGTGTTAGGGCCTTAAATCGCCTTGGCCAAGAAACTGAAAAGAGGCCCTCGGCCCTTTACATAGAACCTTTGAAATCCGGAGCAGATGCAATCCAGGATGCCGCCAGGGTGCTGGGGTTGCTCAATCAAGACCCGGATGCTTATCTTAGAAAGAGGAATCTTGAGGCACTGGGCCTTCTTGGTATGACAGAAGTCGACGTATTGAAGGTTATTAAGGAGCGGACCAGGGCCAGAGAGGAAAAAGATTGGGCTAGTGCAGACAGGATCAGGGATGAACTCGGCGCCAAGGGGATAACTCTTAAGGACGGGCCTGAGGGAACCACCTGGACAATAAAGCCAGGGCCTTAATTTTTTCCATTTTTAAGAAAGACTGCCGATGTTACGGGATAAAAAATATATCTCAATAGATTTCAGCGAAACCGATTTGATAGAAAGGAACAAGGAGCTTTCTGTCATATTGGACATCAGCAACTTTCTGGCGTCGTCGCTGAAACTCGATGATGTTTTGGATGGGGCGGCATTTAAGGTGCTCGAACATTTCGAATTTGATGCCTGCAGGATCTACTTGATGGACAAGAGTGGGCGTCACTTGAACCTGGCGGCATTCCGTGGAACCGACCCGGGGGGTCTTGAACAAGTTGGGATAACGGAAGGTTTTACAGGAAAGGCTGCCAGGACACGTTCTTTCATTGCTCAACACGTTTCTGAGCTTGAGGACAGGGAAAGGGCCGCCCTGCTCACAAGTAAGGGTTTCAAGATCATCATATGCGTTCCTCTCATTGCCGTCGGTGAGGTTGTGGGTGTTATGAACCTGGCATCCGGTAAGGTGATGAAGCTTGATCAAGAAATGATAGACCTTCTTGAGGTAATAGGAAATCAAATATCCGTAGCAATAAAAAACTCCGGGCTTTATGAAAATATTCTAAAAAAGAAAAATAAATTACTTGAGAAAAAGAACATGATCGAGTTTTTCGCTTACTCGACCTCCCATGATCTCAAAGGCCCTGCTATTGCAATTTATGGAATCTCCAAACTCCTCAACAAGAAATATGGTCACATTTTGGATGATAAGGGTAGAGATTATTGTGAGAAGATTCAAAAGACATCTGAACAAATAGTAGCCCTTGTTGAAAAAATAAATATATATATACAAGCAAAGGTTGCGCCTTTGGATATTGAAAATATCAGAATTGGGGGAATAATAGGTGAGTTAAAGGAGGATTTTTCTTCTGTTTTGGAAAGCCGTCATATTAATTGGATAAAGCCTAAAAAAGATCATATAATCAAGGCAGACAGGCTTTCAATCACTCGGGTCCTGCGCAATCTGGTGGATAATGCTCTCAAGTATGGCGGAGATAACTTAAGCGAAATCAGGATTGGCTACAGAGAAGATGAAGACTTTCATATCCTTTCAGTGGACGATGATGGTGTTGGAATTAAAAAGGATCAATATGATAAGATTTTTCAGGTCTATCAGCGGGAGGAAACGTCTAGAGGGGTCGCAGGTGCTGGTTTGGGCCTTGCCATTGTGAAGGAGGTGGCGGAGAGACATGGAGGAAAGGTTTGGGCAGAGCCGGGACTGGAGAAAGGTACCACTTTTCACTTTGCGATATCAAAAAATCTGCAGGGAAAATAAAAGGAAACCATCCATGCCCAAGCGTTTCAAATGTGACCTTATTTCCTGGGCCAAGACCTATGAATTAACCCGTCGTCTCAGTCTCAAAATTCTTAAAACCGCCTTTCGACCTGACCTCGTTGTGGCCATTGGCCGGGGAGGCTATGTTCCTGCCCGTATTGTATGCGACTTTCTGGAAATCACTGACCTCACGGCTATAAAAATCGAGCACTGGGGCATGGGGGCGCAAAAGCATGATGCTGCGCTTCTTCGTTTCCCATTGAATATAGATATCTCTGGTCAGAAAATCTTGGTTGTGGATGATGTCACTGACACCGGTGATACGCTCCGAACCGCTTTAACTTATCTCCTCCAGCAATACCCGGCCGAGGTGCGAACGGCTGTGATCCAGCACAAGACCAGCTCACCTCTTATTCCGGATTATTACGGCCAGAAGATAGTCAAATGGCGATGGATCATCTATCCCTGGGCAGTAGTGGAGGATCTTACAGGGTTTCTCAGACAGATGGATCCGGCACCTCATTCCTCTGATGAAGCAGCCAATCGCCTGATTTCCGACTATGGCATTCAGCCTCCGCAGCGCCTTCTGGAATATATCTGGTCCCTCGTCATCATATCCTGATATTATCTAAACCGTTGGCCTCAAATTCAGTAGCATACATTTTTTCTAATGGTTCTTCCTTCTCAAGCCTTTCTCTAAAATTCATATTCATTACGTTTTTTACGCCGCCTTCCTGCTTTATAAGATCTCTCTCTACTAGACGGTGTAACAATTCGTCCCAAAATGTAGCATTCTCAAATTCATCAATGAACTCCCTGAATTTACTGGTTTCTTCAAATTCTTTGGTAGGGAAAAACTTTTTGAGTTTTGTGTCATATGTAACAAAATTACCATACCCCATATCTTCCGCATATGAATTGAGTTTTTGCTCAAGTTTTTCATATTCTTCTGTTTCAGGGTCATCGCCAATCTTATGAGCGTTGAGAATCCAATCAGCAATGGAGAGAATATCCAGCAAGGATTTATATTCTTTTTTCGTAATATTGATTTTCATAATTCTCCTTTCAAAACATAACCGGCTCTTCAGCCGAAGCGATTATCTGTCGGCTGGAAAAGCATTGTGTACGCCCGGCATGGGCGTGAACTTATGAAGTTAAAGTCCTCTGTACGTGAACCCCGCTGCCATGACTCTCATAGTAGTGAAAGTACTAGCCGAAGGCAAGCTGCCTTCGCCTAGCTATGGCGTCTCAAGATGGCGTCATGGTGAGGAGTCGTCTGAAGAAAGCCGGAGTACAAAGCTATGAACCAAACCTGTTCCGGACTCGATCCGGGGGACGGTTACGTTCAAAGTAATGAATAACCCCGAGACCATGGCTGATGTAAAATGCCTGTTCATAGAAATTTACTTGTAGAGGTAATCGGGGCACTGGTAATACAGTCCAATTTTGAGTATAACCTTAATTGAGCGATTAGTTGTCTTGTCAGGACGACTAGACCGACTTGTCAGGGCGGCAGACCGATAATCATTAAACTAATAGCTAACCGCTAAAAACTAATCGCTCAATTAAGGTATTAGTGACCGTTCACGGGATTACAACGCCCGTTTTAAAGCAACCCTCCGAACTGTAAGCGTTTACAGGGTACTGCAGATGCGAGGCGTACGGGTCGCAGACGTACTCCCTATGCCCGGCAACAAAGCAGATGCGGTGTCCTGTGAACGCTTACAGGTATTAATAGCGCTTGAGTGAGTAAAGGAGCAACCTGACAAAGGCACTATGTCGGCAATATATGGCTATGAAAAAAAATAACCGGAAAAAGAAACTGAGTATCATAGGTGCAGGAGCAGTGGGAACAGCGGCTGCCCAGTGGGCTGTATGCAGATCAATTGCAGACACCATAGTACTATTGGACGTCGTAGCGGGTCTCCCCCATGGAAAGGCCCTGGATCTCTTCCAGACATCCCCGTTATATGGATATGCAGGGAATATTGTCGGCACTGATGACTATGCTGATACCGCCCAGTCAGACGTAATCATCATAACCGCCGGGCTTGCCCGGAAGCCGGGGATGAGCCGGGATGATCTTTTAGAGAAAAACGTCCGGATAATTCGAGAGGTTACAGAGGAAATCGTCAAATATTCTCCTGACGCATGCCTGGTGGTTGTCACGAATCCTATTGATGCCATGGTTTACACGGTCTTCAAGGTATCCGGATTTCCAAAACACCAGGTTGTGGGCATGGCAGGTGTTCTGGATTCCGCCAGGTACCGCGCATTTATTGCCCAGGCTCTGGCTGTAGCTCCCTCGGACGTGACTGCCCTTGTAATGGGCGTACACGGCGACCATATGCTCCCCCTGGTCAGGCTTGCAAGCGTTGGGGGAGTACCCATAGAGGAGCTTTTGTCCAAAGATGAAATCGAAAATATAGTCGGTCGCACTCAACACGGAGGCGCTGAGATAGTACAACACCTCAAGACAGGAAGCGCATTCTCCGCCCCTGGTCTTGCCGCAGTGGAGATGGCCCAATCCATCCTGAAAGACGAAAAAAGGGTGGTACCCTGCGCAGCCTATCTGGAGGGGGAATTTGGTATTAACGGCGTATTCCTGGGTGTGCCGGTGGTGCTTGGGAAAAACGGCGTAGAACGTATCCTGGAGTTTCCCCTTGCGCCGGATGAGCAGGAAGCCTTACAAAAATCTGTGGAGGCAGTGAAGAAGCAAGTTTCAGCTACGGGCCTATGAACTGTCGGTTGTCAGGGGGGAAGTGAATAATTACCACCGGACTATTGCCCTATGGATCTTCTTAATCGGGCTGATTGGGGTCCTTGGTGGCCTAGTTGTCTTGTATCGGCTCTTCTGGCCACCAACTCCACCTGTGCCTGTGTCTTTACCTGTTCCTTTAATAGAACAGGTCCCCATTGAACAAATTCCCGCCCTTGAGGACCTTAAGGACAAAAAAGGCTTGCAAAAAGCCGTTTCCGCCAGCCTGGAATATCTGGAAAAGCATAAGGATGAGGAGCAAATACCCTGGGGCAATAAATCCATAACTGTAGGCACACTGAAGAAGACACTGAAAGCCTTTTCCAGACTCCTGGACCAAGACCTTCCCCAGGAGGACCTTCAGAGGGAAATCCGCCGCCTGTTTATAGTTTACAGGATAACAGGGGATGAAAAGGAAAAGATGCCTGCCGGGCCGTTTCTTGTGACAGGATATTTCCAGCCTGAACTGGCTGCTTCTCTAAAGGCGGATGAAAAATTCTTCTATCCGCTTTATGAAATTCCCCCGGACCTTATTCGAATAGCATTGCATGATTTTGACTCCTCTCTTCCGCGCAAGACCCTTTGTGGGAGGGTGTCCGGGCAAAGGCTGATCCCATACTATACACGAGCGGACATTGACAACGGCAGAAAACTTGAGTGTGCCGATGTCCTTGCGTGGCTGCAGTCACCAGTGGATGGGCTTATGCTCCATATTCAGGGTTCAGGAATACTCCGGTTTCAGGACGAAAGCAGGAGATATATCCACTACGCTTCCAGTAACGGTCATCCCTATCATAGTATCGGCCGATGGCTTATAGACAAGGGACTGCTACGCAAGGATCAGGCGGACTGGCCGGGTATCCGCGCCTGGGCAGAGGAAAACCCGGATGAATTCAGAAAGGCCTTTGCCGCCAATCCCAGGTACATTTTCTTTAAATGGGAAAAAGAAGGGCCAATAGGAACGCTGGGAGAAGTGCTGATACCCATGAGATCCGTGGCCCTTGATCACAAAATTTATCCGCCTGGCGCCCTATGCTTTTTGCAAGTGCCAATGCCTGTAAGCCGGCCGATCCACGAAGGTGCCGAAATCTTCCAGGGCTTTGTGTGCAATCAGGATACGGGCAGTGCCATCAAGGGACCACATAGACTGGACCTATATTGCGGAGAAGGCGATGAAGCAGGAAACCTTGCGGGAAGGCTGAAGGCGCCGGGATCACTCTATCTGTTGTTGCTCATGGATGCTGTTCAGGGGACTTGGCTCAGTCAACCCTGAAATCATCTTGCTTTTCAATAACTAACTCATTAAGCTCACAAAACCTTAACCTGGGCAACCCGGAACCAAAAAAGTTCGATCTGTGCGGTTAAGAAACTACTCAAAATCAATCACGAAAACACGAAGGTACGAAAACACGAAACAAGACATAGAAATTAAATTAGCCGCCTACTGCGGGACTTTTCTGACAGGATGAACATGATTTACATTGATCCTGACTATCCTGTTGATCCTGTCCAAAAATGGAAATTCCTATACTATCAAATTGCTGATATTCTTTTCGTGTTTTTGGTATTTCGTGCTTTCGTGATAATTCTTTTCTTTTTCGTATGTTGCACAATCTGACTTGTAACCGCACAGGTCGAAAAAGTTTGAAGATAAAAAAAATTGCTAAGCTACCGAGTGATCTCGTCAAAATCCATCCTACTTATAACCTTTTTTATTCTATTTGTTTTGATCCTGACACCCTGTTCTTTATTTCCAAGAATTAAGACTACTGTATCATTGGCGGAGGATCGGCCTGACCCAAAAATCTATGATTTTACAGTATCAAATTCCCGGGATAAGCTCCTGGCCTACTTTTCCCTAAAAAACGGGTGTCCCCCGTATGTGCAACTTGCATTAGAAAGCGGGGTTATAGTACGCTATATCTACGAAGTAGAGCTACAGACACCCCGTTTTCTGATTAAAAAAATCCTTTCCCGACGTTTCATATTAAGAACACTTACATATGACAATCTCAAAGGGGAATACAGAGTTTCATCTGGTCCGGATTCTCCCAGGGTAGTCAGTGTGAGGACCTTAGAAGAAGCAAAAACGCTTGCTTTTGAGATTAACGACGTCTCGATAATTTCTTTGTCCGAGCTGCCTCGGGGAAAAACGTATACATTGCGGGTACGGGCGAAGATGGAAGAAGCAGCATCGTCCCTGCCTTTTAAAGGCCTTTTGGACCTGTTTTCCTCGTGGGGTTGCCAAACTGAATGGTATGAAATCCGCTTTAACTACTAACGAAGCTAGAAAACGAAGAATCGAACGAATTATCATGATGGCAGCAGGAGTTCTTGTTGCCCTGCTGTCCTTGGCCGAGTACCATCTGATCTCCGGTTTCAGTTCACTATCGACAAGTAGCAATGTACTCATCTTTGCAGTAATCAACCTTAATATTCTCCTTATCCTGCTTTTAGGTTTTCTTGTAGTACGTAATCTGGTCAAACTGGTATTCGAAGACAGGAAAAACCTGCTGGGAGCCAAGCTCAGGACCAAACTCGTAATAGCCTTTGTCTCTCTATCCCTTATTCCTACGATACTGCTCTTTCTGGTCTCCTTTCAGTTTCTCCGGACCAGCATCGGATACTGGTTCAACATAAAGGTGGAAAGGTCCCTTGATAATGCTCTGACAATAGGAAAAACATATTACGAAGGCCAGGTTACTGAGTTGCAGCACCTGTCCCAAGAGATGGAGAGACTCCTAAGCCTGAGATGCATTGAAGAGGACAATACAATAAACAGGGTATGCGTAAAACAGCTTGTGAATCCAACACCACTATTACCTGGTGCTCAAGATCCCGGCAGCGCAATCCATTTTAATTCCATAGAAGTAATAGATTCATCCCATAAAGAGCTTTTTGTTAAGATATGGCTACCGCTCGTGGATATACCGCCAAGCATTCCTCCCTCTGTGCTGGACCAGGTTTTTGAAGGTAAGGCTCTGGTGCACAGTGTTTCTCTGGAGGGCGGTGAACTTATCCGGGTCTTTCGCCCTTTAAGAAATGCAGACGACAGTATTCAGGCCGTATTGGCTTTGGGCCACTTGATGCCCCAGGATATAAGTTACCTGCTCGATAATATTCGCTCGGGTTATGAGGATTATCGCCAGTTGCAACTGTTCCAGAATCCAATTAAGGGTTCCCTGTTAATCACCCTTTTTCTGATTACTTTCCTGATCATTTTTGTTTCAATATGGTTTGGATTCCGGCTTGCCAAAAGCATTACAGAGCCTGTCCAGATGATTGCTGAGGCCACTCACCGTGTAGCGCTGGGAGACCTGGATTTCAGCCTTGAAGCCAAAGGTAAGGATGAACTCAGTTCTCTGGTGCGGGCATTTAATATCATGACCCAGGACCTTAAGGAAGCCAGACGCAGGACTGAAGAAACCTCAAGACAGTTGCGAAAGAGCTATGGCGAACTGGAACAACGCCGGCGCTATATTGAGATTATCCTACAAAACGTGACAGCAGGAGTAATATCCATAGACAGACAGGGTTTCGTTACTCTTATGAACAAATCAGCTTCGAGCATTCTGGATATGTCTTCGGATCAGGTAATCGGGAAGCCGTATCTTCAGTTTCTGACAAAGGATCAAGCCAAGGAATTTGAGGAAATCAGGCAGGAACTCGGCCTTTCTCCCAAAGGCACGCTTCAGCATCCGATTCGTATGGAAATAAAAGACAAAACCCTTTCTCTCCTGGCAAGCTTCACCATATTAAGAGACCAGGATGAAAGATCTCTCGGAGTAGTCATAGTCTTTGATGACCTGACAGAGCTTGAAAAAATTCAGCGTCTTGCTGCTTGGCGCGAGGTAGCCAGGCGCATCGCACATGAAGTCAAAAATCCCTTAACTCCCATACAGCTCTCAGCTCAAAGGCTGCGCAAGAAATATCTTGACAAGCTGGATGACGAAGCCAGGGTTGTTTTTGACAAATGTACAAATACGATCATAAGCCAAGCAAAAGAACTTAAACATCTTGTAGATGAATTTTCCAATTTTGCCAGGATGCCGGTCCCCAGACTTCGACCCACGAGACTGGACGGTTTGGCAGATGACGTACTTGCAATTTACAGGGATGGACATCCAAAAGTTGAATTTAAACTGAACATACAGGAAGGGTTGCCGGATGCCTTATTGGACCCTGACCAGATAAAGAGGGCACTTATCAACCTTCTGGACAATGCGGTAGCTTCTATGCCTGATGGTGGTGAAATAAATATTCAGATAACATATAACACTGACGTGAATGAAATATGTCTCAGTGTGTCTGATACAGGACCTGGTATTTCCCCTGAGGATCTTTCAAGGCTCTTTGAACCCTATTTTTCTAAAAGAAAGGGGGGCACAGGCCTTGGACTTGCTATTGTAAGCTCTATTGTATCGGACCATAATGGACGCATACTGGTGGAAGATAATATTCCCAATGGGGCTAGATTTGTATTGTTTTTTCCTATTACCTAAATTGAGCGATTAGAATAAATTTGCCATGGTAAAGAAAAAGATACTTGTAGTAGATGATGAAGAATCAATCCTTCAATCTGTGACGGATATCCTTGAAGACGAGGGATTTGACGTGCAGACCTCACCGGACGGAGAGACGTCCTTTAAGATCATGGGACAGGACCTTCCGGATCTTGTCCTGCTGGATATCTGGATGCCAGGCATGGACGGCCTGGAAGTATTGAAACAGATAAAGGCCGACTGGCCGTTTATCCCGGCAGTAATCATGTCCGGCCACGGAACTATTGAAACGGCTGTAAAGGCCACCAGGCTGGGGGCCTATGACTTTATAGAAAAGCCTCTTTCATATGAACATCTGCTCCTGTCGATCCAGAATGCCCTCAAATATCACGACCTTCGGGAACAAAATGTCTTTTTAAGGCAAAAAACCGGGGAAAGGCGAGAACTCATTGGTGAAAGCTCTGCCATGAAAAGACTCAAGGAACAGCTCGCTATTGTTGCCCCTACTGATGCCTGGATACTGATCCAGGGGGAAAACGGAACGGGCAAGGAGCTTGTGGCCCAAACTATTCATCGAATGAGCAAGCGAAACCGGAAACCACTCATAGAAGTCAACTGCGCCGCAATACCTGAGGAGCTTATTGAGAGCGAGTTGTTCGGACATGAGAAAGGGGCCTTCACCGGTGCAACCACGATGAAAAGGGGGAAATTTGACCTTGCAAACGAAGGGACCCTGTTCCTTGATGAAATAACGGATATGAGCCTTAAGACCCAGGCAAAGATCCTGAGAATACTCCAGGAACAGAGGTTCGAGCGGGTCGGTGGGAGCAAGACCATAACGATAGACGTGCGTATTATGGCAGCCACAAACAAAGACCTTGAAAAAGAGATAAGGAAAGGGGATTTCCGGGAAGACCTTTACTACAGGCTAAACGTGATACCTATAGAGGTTTTACCTCTCAGGGAGCGCAAAAATGACATCTTTCTTCTTACAGAATGCTTCCTGAGCGAATTTACCGGGAACACGGCCCATGGTCCCAGGAAAAGGGCAAACCAGGAAGTAATTGAGGCATTTATGGCATACGACTGGCCGGGAAACGTGAGGGAGTTACGCAATATGATAGAAAGACTTGTAATCTTGACCAAAGGGCCGGAGATTACAATAGATGATTTGCCCCCATCTTTTCATCAGGGCACTGGGGTTTCCACTGAGGCACCGACCAGCTTCTCGATTTCCGAGCCCGCTTGGCTGAATTGCCAGGACTTCAGGGAGGCAAAGGCCTTATTTGAACAGGAATATCTTGAAAAAAAACTTGCCGAACACCAGGGTAATATCAAAAAAACCGCCCAGGCTATTGGCATTGAAAGGAGGCACCTGCACAGAAAAATTAAGGCGTTGGGTTTGAAAACATGTAACCGTTCACGCTAATATGTCATGATTCGCGCTGCCATGTCATTTCGACCAAAGGGAGAAATCTTTACCATCCAGAACTCAGGTCTTTCCAGTTTGGGTTCATCCGGTTCACCAATTGAT
>QNAY01000008.1 GCA_003645605.1 Thermodesulfobacteriota bacterium | reverse complement strand
TAGTGAACCGGATGAACCCAAACTGGAAAGATCTGAGTTCTGGATGGTAAAGATTTCTCCCTTTGGTCGAAATGACATGGCAGCGCGAATCATGACACATTAGCGTGAACGGTTACAAAAATTCAAGCTTGTTTAGTTGGTCGTTGGTAACCCCGGCTACCACCGGCCTCCGTCGGCAGACAGACCGGAACAGACTAAAACCAGCGGAATGAAACGATGCTGATTCTCTATATCATCACGGTATTGCTCTTGGGCCTTTCGCTCTTGGCGAGTCCCCGCAAGACCGGACGCGCCCTCCAGATCGCGCTTCGCCGATTCTTGAGAATCGCCCCGGCATTCCTCTGCATGCTCATGATGGTTGCCGTGGCCCTCTATCTCGTCCCGGACCACGTGCTGGTGCAGGTGCTGGCTCGCGAGAACAAATGGATAGCCATGGGAAGCGCGCTTGGGTTCGGCTCCGTGTCGATCATGCCGGGATTCATAGCCTTCCCTCTATGCGGCATCTTGCTCGATCGGGGGGCACTGTACATGGTTCTTTCTGCCTTCTCTACAACGCTGATGATGGTTGGGGTGGCGACTTTTCCTATGGAGAGGACGTATCTTGGCACCCGGTTGGCTCTCTGTCGAAACGTCGTCAGTTTCATAATAGCAACTGTAGTGGCAATAGCCACGGGTCTCTTTTTTGGAGAGTTGCAGTGAAGGTCGTGAAGATATTAAAGCAGCATCCATGGACTGTGGGAGTCGGCGCGCTATTCAGCATCTTCATGCTCGGCTCCCTGCACACAGGATTCGCGCCGGGAGAAGCGATCGGACGGAACTTCCTGTCATTTCTTGGGCAGATGCTCAGAGTTCTGCCCTGCGTTTTCATACTGGTCGGACTATTCGATGTTTGGATCAAGACAGAGACCGTTGAAAAGCACCTTGGCCACGGCTCAGGCCTCCTATCCTATGTATGGGCAGTTCTGCTGGCAGGAACAACGGTCGGTGGTCTCCAGGTCGTACTCCCGGTCGCCCATGCCCTATATGTGAAACGAGCAAATCTAAGCGTTGTTCTCGCTTTCCTGTCTGCGGCAGGAATCTGCCGAGTGCCCATGACGCTCTTCGAGGCCTCATTTCTTGGGTGGCGTTTCACCTGCATTCGTTTTGCCGTTTCCTTGCCGCTTGTCGTGCTTTTTTCTGCTGTGATCGGTTGGTGGTTTGATCAACGGCGATACCGGTTGCCTGATGTCGATGAAACGACGGACAAAGCAGAAGCTCAACATCGGTAGGTTGTGGTAAAACGGGCGTTGTAATCCCGTGAATGGTTATTTTTTCCTATTGTGCAGTTTTTAAATTGAGTTTTAGTGAACGAACCGGTAAGGTCATTAGAATTCAAGATTAGGGTTCTATTTTATAAGGAAGAGAGTAGTTTTAAATGCTTACTGTTTTTCGGCCAAATAGTGAAGGTGTAGAGCGTTGCTCTGATATCAACAAGGGCAGTTGGATAAATCTGGTAGCTCCTACCCCTGAGGAACTGGACAGGGTCCAGAAGGAACTGGGAATACTCCCGGAGTTCTTGAGATACCCGCTCGATGAGGAAGAGACCTCCAGGATAGAACGGGAGGAAGGTCAATTTTTGATCATCATCAAGATGCCGGACCCACGCCATGAGGGGGACCTCGTCCGCTACGAGGCCATTCCATTGGGTATTATTGTTACAGGCCAAATTGTAATAACGATTTGCCTCAAGGAAACTCCGGTCTTTGAAGGACTCATGGAATCCAAATGGGCCAAACGTTTACTTGAAGATCAGGTCCGGTTTGTATTTAATATCTTTCTCAGGGTGGCAAATGCCTACTTAAGACATCTTCGGCTTATAGACAAATTGACCAATGAATACGAGGCAGAACTTCACCGATCGCTCCGCAATATTGAACTCCTGAAACTCTTAAACCTTGAAAAAAGTTTAGTTTATTTCAATACCGGTCTTAGGGCCAATGACGTAGTAATGGCTAGGCTTCAGGGCGGTCGTTATTTACCTGTAGACGAAGAAAACGAAGATATCCTGGAAGATGCCCAAATTGAAAACCAGCAGGCTATAGAAATGGCAAAAATCTTCAGTGATATCCTGAGTGGGATGATGAATGCATACGCCTCTGTAATTTCTAACAATCTTAATATGGTAATGAAATTCTTGACTGCTGTGACCATGGTTCTCATGTTACCCACACTAGTTGCAAGTATCTATGGCATGAACATCGCCCTTCCTTTTCAAGACTCACCTTTTGCTTTTGCCCTGACAATGGGACTGTCCTTCTTATTATCCGGGACAGTGGTATTTATCTTTATCAAAAAAAGGATGTTTTAAGGAGGCGCTTCAGACCGACCCATGGACCGTACCTATGAGTCCTTTTCTGGTTTAGATCCTGAAAAAGACGCCTGGATTGCGAATTTCTATACTGAGAACCACCTTGCCTACGAAGTATTTCCCCAGGAAGTCGCTTCACCAGAGCAGTTGAGGTTTATGGTATTATTGGATGAAGAGCCTTTCTACTACCCTTGTTCTGATAAAATCTTCAAGACTATCATAGAAAAAAAGGGGGGAGATCTCCTTACTTTTGCCTATATAAAGGTGTGGGAACGTGTCGAACCGCTTGTACGCTCGGTGGTGAAAGATACCTACAAGCAAAAGTTTCTGCTCAGCCTTCTGGGAATGAAATTCAGGCGTGAGACCGCCTCGCTGGTGATGCTCCCATTAAGACTTGAAAAAAGGCTGCTCCAGATATTCATCCGGGTCAGCGAAATTGATCGCCCGCTGGCCCAAATCAAGGAAACCAAAAATCGCAGAATATGTGAACTCCTTACGTCAGAGGACTTTAAGGAGGCCTTCAATGACCCCAAAGGGCTGGAATTGCGGGAAGACACCCCTCTGAACGAGGTAAACTTTGGGATACACCTCTTGCAAATTCGCCGTCTCATAGCCTTGTCCGGCTACTCGGAGCTTTGGACCAGTGAAAAACAAGTCACATCAGACACACTCCGTTCTATGATGAAGGCCCCGATAGAAGGTCCAGGCTGGATATGGCTGAAAAATACACTCCAAAAATGGATCCATTCCGGGGAAAGACGGTATCTGTTATGGATGGGAGTCTCTGCCGGTGAGATACTGCTTGATCTTGCCATGATACGGATCTTGATCCGTATGGGGATCAACGTCATATTATCTGTCAAAAAGGCCTTCTACTATGATGCAATCACATTAAATGACGTACTCGAAGACCCTTATCTCCAGGAGATGCTGTCAGGGGCGGAGATTGTCGCTAATCCAAACATCTCGAAAAAAGAACTTTTGGAAGAACTTAAAAGCGATAAAACATTATATGTTATCTCAGATGGGACCCAAGAGCACTTTAATCCACTTCTTACGTCAGTAACATTTGCCAGGGCCTTCAAAGAAGCTGACGCGGTAATCAGTCGCAGTGCTGAAGATGCCGATTGCTTTATTAAATCACGCTTCCAGTTCACTAGAGACGCCCTGTCCATGGTTTGTCAAAAACCCGGCAAACTCACGCTCAGGGAGAAACTGCGTCATCCAAAGGTCATACGTTTTTCAGAGGCAGCCCTGAGGGCCAAGGCCAAAGCTCTGGTCATTGATCTGAAAATAAAAAAGAATCAAGGTAAGAAGATCCTGTTCTACAGCGCTATTGTGGGGAGCATACCGCATCAGTTGGAGACCGCGAAGAAGATACTAAACGTATTTGTGGATTACCTTCGTAAAAGACAGGAGGGGGTGGTAGTGATAAACCCGGCGGAACACTTCGAGCCGGGCATGGATGCCGATGATATAATGTATATGTGGGAGATTGTACAGAGGAGCGGGCTGATAGACATGTGGAGGTTCCAGACAGTAGACGATATTGAAAATGCCTTTGAACTTATGGATGAAAAAATACCGCCCGAGTGGATAGGAAAAGACGCCACCTACAGCACCGGTTGTACAATGGAGATGAAGATAGCACTTGAAGTCCAAAAGGAACACCCTGAGATGCAGATCATAGGCCCGCCATGGGAGAAATTTCTGAGGAGAAAGGAATATGGTGTGGGGAAATTGTATGACAGGGCACTTGGGGATATATGAAAAAAGTTTCCAATCAGCAACAGCAATTATACTTTGATGACAATTCACCTGCTTTAAGCCTTTATGGAGAACAGGGAAGAAACCTCAAGGTCATCGAAGATTTTCTAAAGGTTACTATACACGTCAAAGGAAACCAGATTACCATCACCGGTGATCCTATAGGAGTCGACCTTGCGAGTCGCACATGTTCCCAGCTCTATGAACTCCTCAAGCAAAACTACCCACTCCATTCAAATGACGTGGAATTTGCTATCCAAATTCTCAGTTCAGATCCACGGGCCCATCTCAAAGACATCTTTCTTGACAAGCTGAGCGTAAATTCCGGGAAGAGGCTCATTACGCCAAAGAGCCTTGCACAGAAACTTTACGTTGAGGCCATACGGACCAATGACATAGTTTTTGGAATAGGCCCTGCTGGGACCGGCAAAACCTATCTTGCCATGGCTATGGCTGTCTCAGCCCTTATCAAGGAAAAGGTGGCCAGAATTATTCTGGCAAGGCCGGCTGTTGAAGCCGGAGAAAAGCTTGGCTTCTTGCCTGGCGATCTTGCGGAAAAGGTAAATCCTTACCTGAGACCGCTCTATGACGCCCTGTATGACATGCTTACTTTTGAAAAGGTCTCGCGGCTATTGGAACGTGGAGTTATTGAAGTCGCTCCGCTTGCCTTCATGCGGGGCAGGACCTTGAATGATGCCTTTACCATCCTGGATGAGGCCCAAAATACCACGTCTGAACAGATGAAGATGTTTCTTACCAGGTTGGGCTACGACTCAAAGGCCGTAATTACAGGAGATATTACACAGATTGACCTTCCGGAAAAGCGTGGATCAGGTCTCCTTGAGGCCAGAGATATCCTGCAAGGCATAGAGGGCATAGCTTTTATCAATTTCTCCAAACAGGACGTGGTAAGGCACAGGCTTGTGCGACGGATTATCCAGGCCTATGAGGACGAAGAGGGGAGGAAGGTAGAAGGTTGAAGGTAGAAGGTAAAAGGCTGAAGGGGGAAGATTATTCAGGAAATGCGGAGCAAAAAACAGCGTGCCGGTCCTGATCAGATCAACTCACTCAAAATCCATGCCGCTTCTCCGCCTCAAACGAGCGGCTGAAATACTCTTAAGGTCTATTGGACGACCTGATGCAGAGCTCAGTATCCTTCTAGCAGATGATGCTGAGATGACGCATCTCAACAAACTCTGGTTGAAAAGGCCCTGCCCTACCAATGTTATTTCTTTCGGGCAGCAAGGAGATGATTTTACGCAACAGGAGAATAATCTGCTTGGCGATGTGGTAATATCAATAGATACTGCAAGACGCGAGGCGGCGAATGCGGGCATGAACCTGGAGCAAAGACTTGAAGCGTTATTGGTGCATGGTATTGTTCATCTTCTGGGAGAAGATCACGAACTGGGCCCGGTTGAAGCAGAACGTATGACACGTAAAGAGCAGGCATTATTAAATGCTTTATATAAGGAGCAGACAATGGCGGATCTCTGTATCAATGTTGACCATGTAGCTACAGTCAGGCAGGCAAGGGGGACCACGGAACCAGACCCTGTTACGGCTGCGGGAATAGTTGAGATCGCGGGCGCGGACGGTATTGTCGTCCACCTGCGGGAAGATCGCCGTCATATCCAGGTCAGAGATGTTAAGTTGCTCAGGCAGACAGTAAAAACAAGGCTTACCCTGGAAATGGCTGCGACAGATGAAATGATAGAAAAAGCGTCTGAGATAAAGCCAGACATAGTCACCCTCGTGCCGGAAGGTCGTGAAGAACTCACGACAGAGGGGGGACTGGATGTTGTAAATTTTGAGAAACACCTGAGTAGGGCCGTAACCCGGATACACGATGCAGGCATACCAGTGAGTCTTTTTGTTGATCCTGAGAAAGATCAGATTGAGGCTGCAAAACAGACAGGAGCAGATTGCATAGAGATCCATACCGGACTATATGCAGATGCCCCTTCTCCGGATATTGAGGACAAGGAATTCGAACAAATAGTAACTATGGCAAGAGCAGCAAGGGACTTAGGTCTGCGTGTCCACGCAGGTCACGGGCTTAACTATCGCAATACTGCAAGGCTTGCGGCAGTGAGTGAGATTCAGGAGTTCAGTATAGGGCATGCCGTCGTAGCCCGGGCCGTTTTTGTTGGAATGGAGAGGGCCGTAAGAGAGATGCTTTCTCTCGTCCAAAAAGGTTATTTAGAGTAATTTAATGATCCTGGGCCTCGGAATTGACCTGGTTCACATCCCAAGGGTTGAAAAGGCAGTAAACCGTTGGGGTGAGAAATTTTTATCCAGGGTATTTACCAGTGAAGAATGCTCCTACTGTATGAAACATAAACAGCCGGCTCATGGTCTTGCCCTCCGTTTTGCAGCAAAGGAGGCATGCTCCAAGGCCCTGGGTACAGGCATGAGACTCGGAGTAACCTGGCGTCAGATGGCCATTGCCCATGAGCCTTCCGGAAAGCCTGTGCTGCACCTTTCCGGCTCTGCATTAAAGAAGGCAACAGACTTGGGAGCAAACAACTGGCATGTCAGCCTTTCCCATGAAGGAGAATATGCCACTGCGGTGGTGATTATAAGTGGCCAATTAGTGTCTGAACGAAAAGGCCGTTCATACACAATTTTGAATTCTAAATTTTGAATTTTGAATTAAAAAAGGAAATGTGGTGGAGATGGGGGGACTCGAACCCCCGGCTTCCACGTTGCGAACGTGGCGCTCTCCCAACTGAGCTACATCCCCGTCTGTGTTCTATTGAAAACAGGCAAAGGCCTTGATGCTACCACAGATTTTTGGAGCCGGCATTCGGACTTGAACCGAAGACCTGCTGATTACGAATCAGCTGCTCTACCACTGAGCTATGCCGGCCTAATCGACGAATTGCTTTTTATCATGCTACTTTACGGCTGGTCAAGGATAAATCAGAAACGGTATCCTCTATACACTGCAATGGAAGGCATATTTTGATAATTACCCCATTTTTTTCTTTATTGGCTATTGAAAATGTCCCTTTGTTGGCCTCAACTATTCGCTGAATAATAGCCAACCCAAGACCGACTCCCCTTGGCCTGCCACTGACAAAGGAGCAGTATAGCCTGATTAAATCACTTTGCGGTATCTGTGGCCCTGTATCTTCAATAATATATTGGGCGAACCCATTATAAACCTGTGTTTTTATGGAAAAAATACCGCCGTCGGGCATTACTTCCAGGGCGTTCTTAATGATAGGAATCAAAACCTGTCTGATTTGCTTAAGGTCTACAAAAGCTCTGGGTAATGCCTTATCAAGGGATTTCTGAGTCGTGATATTGTTTCTTTCAAATTGGCCCTGAAATAATTGTAGAGAATCATTAATTAATTGATTAAGATCTACTTCTTCCGGTTGGAATTCCTCTGAATTATAGACATCAAGATCTGAAAGAACTGTTTCCAGGCTGGAGATTTCAGAAAGGACAATCTCAATATATTTTTTATCCAAAGGAGAGCAGTTTTTCATGAGCCGTTGGGCAATCCCTCCTACAACCATCAGAGAATTTCGTAACTCGTGAGCAACTTTGCCTACTATTTCTCCTACAGCAGCCGATTTTTGGATTCGGGCAAGCGTTCTTTCCAATTTTAAGGCAGCCTTTAGTTTTTCTTGCTCAATTTTTTCTTCAAATAACCTTGCATAATTAATGGCAATAGAAATCTGGCTCCCAACTGCATGTAGAAAATTCAGTTTATCTGAGAAAAAAACAAAATTTCTGGTACTGGCCACATTCAGCACACCCATTGTGCAGCCTTTGAGAATCAAGGGTATAGCCAGAACAGACTTAATCCCCTCTTTTTCAAAAAGCGCTTTTCTTTGTCCATCTGTAAACTCAGAAACATTCATGCCAACTGGTTTCCCTCGCGCAATGGCAATACCGGAATATCCTGTGCCCAAGGCGATTTCTTGTACCTCTTTTAGAAAACTATTCGAGAGACCTCTCTGAATCTTCAGTTTTAGTTTAGATATTTCTTCGTACCACAAGTAGATTCTAATCGAATCAGGAAAGAAAAACGTCGCTAACAAATCCGCTGTTTTTTCAAGAACCTCTTCAAGAGGCGCGGGGCTCGTCAATTCCATACTAATATCGCATAATATAGAAAATTGACTCTTAATTTCTAATTCACTCAGGTTTTCGATCTTCATGAAAAAATTGCCTCAATTCAGAACCCACGAATCAACAGTTTAGATTTTCGGTTAACCCTGAGCCTTTGAACCCTGAACCCGTGAACGGTTATGATATAATTCCCTTTACCACCATTTGGATCCTGCTCACCATTCTAATTGACAGATGACTGACTAAGTCGGCTTGCCTAAGCTGTTCTTGTACCTCTCCTACCCTATAGGCAGCCAATAACGAGCTAAAGAAATCTTTTTTCAGAATAGCCGATTCATCGCCCATATATTTTTCGACAATGGCGCCTGCTTCCTCTTTGTTTCGAGGTCGAATTATATCCATTATCATAATCGGTGCACCCCTCTTGCTAAAGGTTTTGATAGTCTCCCATAACACCATGGGTGAAGCAAAATGATGCAAGAGGTGGCTGGAGATAATGGCATCATATTCGGCAAGAGGCATTTGCACATCAGGCAGACGGCCATGAATAAGGCGGATGCGGTCGGTCAGGCCGGCCTTTGTGACTGCAGCTTGCCCGTATTTCAACATACTTTCAGCGCCGTCCACACCATGTATATGACATTTTGGGAAAAACCTTGCAAAACGCACGGTGATGTCGGCAGGACCACACCCCAAATCCAGGATTGTACCGATTATCTCCTTTTCAAAAAAACTATTTTTAAAATGTTCAACAAACAACCAGTTCGGATTATTGAAGTTGGCCATTGCATAGGCTCTGGCCTGCCTTTCAGTGTTCATCAATTCAGGCTCAGGGATCCGTTTCATCGCTCGGCCTTGCTTTGTCTCCTAATAAAATCCGCAAGGGTCCTAAGTGACTCTAAAACTCTGCGACCTGTTTCTTGGGCATCAATATGCACTCCATATTCCTTCTGAACTGCTACTACGATTTCTACAGCGTCAAGAGAATCAAGGCCCAGAGGAGAATCAGGTCCTATCAGCGGAGCGTCCGGTAACAAAGCATCCGGTATCGGGTTGGAAACATTGCAAATTTTAACTATCAAATCACCGAGTTCTTTTTCCAGTCCTCCAGTTACCAACAATATTCTCCTTTAAGATTCACCAACCGCGAATAAACGCTGATGTTACTGATGATTCCATCCATATTTTCCTTCAAAACCTTCGCTTCTTATTCAGTCCCTGAACGAAAAGTCCGTTCAGACACAATTCATATACCAGTTCGATTTTGGCGAAAGGAATAAGACCACGATATTAGCATAGTACCAACAAAGAATGAAAGCAGTAGAAGTATTTC
Source organism: Thermodesulfobacteriota bacterium (assembly GCA_003645605.1). Classification (GTDB taxonomy): domain Bacteria; phylum Desulfobacterota; class Dissulfuribacteria; order Dissulfuribacterales; family UBA3076; genus UBA3076. The sequence goes on along the minus strand of QNAY01000008.1, from coordinate 2,527 downwards.
AGGAAAGACGGTCTTGATGTCTCCTTGCCGCACAAATATATCCAGAAAGGCATCGAGTCCCCATGCCAGAGGAGAAAAGGCGCTGATCTCCTGCATCACTTTCGGCATAGCATACACAGGGACCATAACACCACCCAAAGCCGCTGCGATCACAACAGATATGGCGCCGAACATGGAGGCCTGCTCATAGGTTCCGGCAATTGTTCCAAGCATGATGCCATAACCTGTAGCGGCAAGAATTGAACTGAGAAGAATCATAATAACAGCTATTGGGGATGAGCCCATCTCCAGCGTTGAGGTTCCCAGAAAAGGAAGGACCAGCTTTCCGATAATAAGAATAAATATAAACTGGATCAGGCAAACCAATACATATGCTATCACCTTACCTGAAAGCAAGGTTAGATAAGAGACCGGCATTGTCAGAAGGCGCATCTGCATCCCATCCTGTCTTTCCCTGATCAGGGCACCGGCCATTGGTACAACGATAAAAAATATGCCAAAGAGGGCCCAGGCAGGGACGTTTTGCTGTACAGAGGTGGGTATTTTTTCAAAATCCTTACTGAAAGCCGGTTTCTCTTTGATCCCCATCATATTTTGATTGCTCCAGTCAAGACTCATCTTTGGGATATCCTCAACGATTTTCTCGGATACATACGGATCCATCGCCTCCTGGATGATCTTGTTCATTTGCTTCGGCAAGAGTTCAGAGAAAATCCGGACCTTTTCTCTGATTTCCATGCTAAGGACCGCCATGTTCAGGGAACTGACCACGGCTGATCGAAAGCCTCCCCGCACGGTAGGATCAAAATAAACAACCAGGTCCGGAACATCTATATCATTTTTAAGCGGGATGTCGTCTGTCGAAAGTGACCTCGTCACCAACTGCCGTGCTCGTTCCCTGACAGCTTCTGTAATTCCCTCCGAAATGATAACACAGAACTGGAAATCTCCATTAATAATTGCCTCTCTGGCCGATTTTTCATCAATTTTTTGCCCATCAAGCTCCTTAATGATTTCTAAGGAACCAAATTCACGTAACCGGTTTTCTATAGTTTCCACCAGGGAGTTCCGGTCCTTATCTACGAACAGAATTCGGGTACTGGTTCCACCTATTGTTTTGAGGACGTTTTCCTGGACCAGCGAGACAACAAGTACAAGCACGGCAGGCATGACAAAAAGCACAAGCAGACCGGCCCGATCTCGTCTGAGCAATAGAAGCTCTTTTAAAATAGTTGCGTACAGTTTAAACATAAAAACAGGTTCTGGGTTTAAAGGTTCAGGGGTTCAAGAGTTCCTCAATCCCTGATACTTTTTCCGGTCATGGCGAAAAACAGGTCTTGCAGGCTGGAACATCCGGGAGTCCGGTTGATCAGTTCTTGTGGATTGCCTTCAGCAATGCTCTGCCCCTTGTCAATGATGACAATAGAAGAGCAAAGAAGTTCTGCCTCTTCCATGTAATGGGTCGTATAGACCATGGACGTTCCGGTATTCTTGAGCAATGCGAGTTTTTCCAGAATCATATTCCGTGACTGAGAATCAATGCCGACAGTTGGCTCGTCAAGAAAAAGGAGCCGGGGTTTGCTCAATATGCCTGCGGCCAGATTGGCACGCCGCTTCATCCCCCCGGAAAAAGTAAAAACCCGCTCGTCACCCCTTTCTTTTAACCCGACTAGTTCAAGACTTTCCCAAATCCTGTTTTCAAGTTGTTGACTACGCAAACCATACAGCCGGCCGAAATACCGCAGGTTTTCCCGTGCGGTCAGATTAGGATAAAGGGCAATTTCTTGTGGCACAAGACTCAGCAACTTCTTTGCTTCATTCGGATATCTGACGATATCAATCCCATAAATAGTTATGCTACCTCTGGTGGGCCGTAGCAAAGTACTCATAATGGAGATAGCAGTGGTCTTTCCAGCTCCGTTGGGGCCCAAAAGCCCAAAGATTTCTCCTTGGTTTACGGAAATATTAAGACCATTAAGCGCGGGACTGGATGACCCTTTATAGACTTTTACCACTTCCCTGGCAACAAGGGCCTTTTCCGCAACAAGCTCCTGATTGAACTCAGTTTGTTGTGTCATAATTCAATAGTATAAGAATTTCCATTTTTGAGACAGGATGAACCGTTCAGGGTTACCTTTCTTCCGTTGACCCAGGAAGGTCTCGGGCCAAATACCATGTCCCGTTGGATTGTTGATTGTTGATTAGCGAAGCGAAACCTAACACCACAAATCCAAAAATATGCAATATCGAAGGGCTAAGACAAAATTGGAACGTACTTCTTGCTGTGCACAATGCAATGGTCAAATTAAAATATCGAGTAGAAAAAAATTCGATCTGTGCGGTTACGGGTCAGATTGTGCAACACACGAAAAGGAAAAGAATTATCACGAAAGCACGAAATACTGAAAACACGAAAAGAATATCAGCAACTTGACAGTATAGGAATTTCCATTTTTTTGACAGGATAAATGAAAATCATGTAAATCTTGTTCATCCTGTCAGAGAAGTCCCGCCGAAGGCGGCTAAT
>QNAY01000007.1 GCA_003645605.1 Thermodesulfobacteriota bacterium | reverse complement strand
ACTAACCAAAACTGTCATTTCGAGCAAAGCGAGAAATCTTATCGTACTGAAAATACAGGCATTAAAGATTTCTCCCTACGGTCGAAATGACAAAAAGAGGGGTTTTCGTTCAGGCACTATGTATTTCAGGATGTGTGCTTGACGACAACCCAAATAGTCATCTAATCTGTAAAGAGTATCGAAAACCCCTTTTTTGCTGTATTTATATGAGGTGATAAGTATGTTACAAAAATGCATTTTAGTCATTCTTGCACCTGGCTTTGAGGAGCTTGAGGCAGTAGCTGTTATTGATATCCTAAGGAGGGCGGGGCTGGAGGTTGTATCCGCAGGAACAATTTCAGGACTAATCAGTTCTGCCCGCAATGTCGTGATTTTGCCTGATAAGTTACTTGATGACGTAACAGAAGAGGCCTTTGATTTGATAGTCCTGCCAGGTGGTTTAGACGGCACAGAAAACCTTGCAAAGGACCAAAGAGTAGTAAAGATGCTTCAAAAACAACTGGGTTCCGGCAGGGCTATAGGGGCAATATGTGCTGCTCCTACCGTTCTTGACCGGTACGGCCTTGCCCGGGGGAAAACTATCACATGTCATCCAACATGTAGAAATGCAATACAGAAATCCCGGCTTTCAAAAGATCGGGTGGTCCGGGATGGTCTCCTTGTGACAAGTCAAGGTCCGGGTACGGCTATCGAGTTCGCTTTGAATCTCGTTGAGCTGCTAATGGGAAAGGACAAAATGCTCGATGTTAATGCTGGGGTATTAGCACGAATTGATTAGTGAGAATATAGTATTTTTTGATGACAAAGAAACGCAGGTCCAAAAAGACTCCAGATAAAATTTCCGCCCTGGTGCCCAAGAATGAGCCTGGGAGCCTTGTTCTCCAGGGAACCCTTGAACCTCTTCAGCAATACCTTGCAGAGATCAGCCGGTATCCTTTGTTGAACAGAGAAGAAGAGGAGACTCTCACCAAGGCTTACCATGAGACACGAGATCCGAAGCTGGCTTCCAGGATCGTGACGGCAAACTTGAGGCTGGTCGTAAAAATAGCCTTGGATTTTCAGAAATTCTGGATGCAGAATTTTTCAGATCTTGTTCAGGAGGGAAATATCGGTCTGATGCAGGCAGTGAAAAAGTTTGACCCGTATAAGGGTGTAAAGTTTTCCTACTACTCTTCTTTCTGGATAAAGGCATATATACTCAAGTTCGTTATGGATAATTGGCGTTTAGTCAAAATCGGAACCACCCAGGTCCAGCGCAAACTTTTTTATAACCTTCGTAAAGAGAAAAGCCGGCTTCTTGCTTTAGGCTTTGAACCAGTGCCAAAGCTCATCTCTGACCGTCTTAACGTCCCGGAAAAAGATGTTATTAACATGGAGCAACGCATGGGGTCATGGGAGCTTTCCATGGATGCCCCAATTAAGGAAGGTTCTGAAGATAAATGTCTGGATTTTTTCGCCACTGACGAGACGACAGTTGAAGCCGGTGTAGCCAGGGAGGAGATAAGGGCTAGCCTCAAGGGCCATCTTGCTGCCTTTAAGGAACAACTTCAGGGAAAAGAACGAGTCATATTCGAGGAGCGGCTTTTAGCCGAGGAGCCCAAGACCCTTCAGGAACTCGGAACGGTTTTCGGGGTTTCAAGAGAAAGAGTAAGACAAATCGAGGCCAGGCTAAAAAAGAAATTGCGGGTATTTCTTCAAAAAAGAATCCCGGATTTAGGTTCTTATCCAGAGGGTGTCGAAGACGTATGATTACAAGTCCTTTTTGTTTTTGGATCAGACTTTTTTTTACTTTAGTCATTGTTCTGATGGCGTCCAACTCCAATGCCATGGCCAGGGTGAATCCTTCCCGTAGCGCGGCCTATGCTTATTATCTCCAGGCAATTATGGAGAAGTCTTCGGGCAGGCTTTCAGATGCTTCGAGTTGCCTGAAAAGTGCCTTGGTCCATGATCCGGAATCCATAGCCATACTGGAGGATTTGGCCAAATTAGCAGCCGGCATAGGTAACATGCAGGAGGCTGAGCAGTGGGCCGGACAGGCCATTGCCCTTGAAACCGACAATCTGGATATGAAGATTGTGCTTGCCGGAATTTATGCCAATGAAGATCGCGTGGCCGAAGCCCTAGAACTCCTGGAAGAAGTACTAAGTGATGAACCTAACAACCAGGAAGCACTGTTTTTGACCGGGACTATTTACGCTAAGGCTAAGCAGTATTCAAAGGCGATTGAGATCATGGAAAGGGCTGCCGGGCAGGAGGGAAGGCAATCTTTCATGGCACATTATTATCTGGGAAGAATATGTCGAGATGCCGATAATCTTTCAAAGGCCGAGGAGCATCTTAACGAGGCATTAAGACTGAATCCACACCTTATAATGGTGTATCTGGATCTGGCTGATGTCTACAGAAAACAAGGGAAGATAGATAAATCCATTGATTCCTGCAGAGCACTGTTAGCTCAAAAGCCTAATAACCTTGAGGCACGAGAGCTGCTTCTGATACTATTAATTGAAGAAAAACGGGTAGATGAGGTAATTTCAGAGTTTGGCCGACTCAAGCAGTCAGCACAAAACCACCCTGCAATTGGATTTCATGTCGCGATACTATGTCTTCAACATAAAAAGTATGATGATGCATTGTCTATTTTTAAAGAAATGGCTCATACTTACCATGATCAGGGGCAAATTATTTACTATATGGCAATTGCCTATGAGCAGAAAGGCGATCTTGACGCGGCCATAGAGATGCTCGAATCCATCCACATGGATGATGAACTTGCCGTGGAAGCAAGGGTTCGTTTGGCATACCTGCTTAAAGAAAAGGGACAACTCGATCAGGCGTTAAATCTTATTGAAAAAAGCCTAAAAGAGCGCCCCAATACGAAACAATGGGTACTCTCCCTTGCCACCCTCTACGATGCGGCAAACAGGCCGCATGATTCCAAGGAGATTCTTCGTAAGGCCCTGGATACAACCCCTGACGATAAGGAGTTATTATTCCATCTTGCAATGGCCTGGGACAAGCTGGGGCAGAGAGACCAGGCCATAGAGTATGCCAAAAAGGCCATTGAAAAAGCTGAAGACTACGTTGAAGCCCTTAACTTCCTGGGGTATACCTATGCTGAAGAAGGGATTAACCTTGACGAGGCGGAACTTCTGATAAAAAAGGCGCTTTCTATACAGCCGGATGATGGTTATGTAACAGATAGTCTGGGGTGGGTATACTTCAAAAAGGGCAAGAATGACCAGGCCATTTTCTATCTCAAAAAGGCGCAGGATTTAGTTCCTGGCGACCCGGTTATAGCAGAACACCTTGGCGATGCACATATGGCCAATGGGACTTTCAATAAGGCATTACATGTCTATCAGGAGGCCCTTAAACTGGTGAAGGAGTCAAAGGACAAACCAAAATTGATGAAGAAAATACAGGATGCTCAAAAAGCACTTTCTGACATGGTAAACAGTTAAGGGCCTTTGGCCGGGCTGAAATGTGCCCCTTGACTTAGATACTGTAGATGTTAAAATAATTTTATTGTGAAAGATTGTTCGAATGTTTACGTGAATTATTTGCGCTGGCTAAGTGTGGCTTTAATTGTTGTCAGCCTTCTTTTTCTTTTTACGGCATGTCAGGATGCGCAGATCACAGGAGAATATGATAATCCATATACTCCTGATGAAGTTAAAACAATGTTGTCCTACCATGGCGCCCTTGTCGCCAAGTTTGACGGTAATCAGTGGTATTTCCTTTCCGGTGACCGCTGGATTAAGCTGGAGAATGCCGGGGCCTATAAATATGCTTTGCTTTCCTCCAGGCACAGAGCTTCAAAGTTTTAGGGTCATTTAAAGTCCATTTTTCCTCTCGCGGTTTTTCCGGCAGAAAATTCTGAGACACAATATCATTTTTTTATCTTCAAACCTGTTTGGTTCCGGCGTGTCCGGGTTAGGAGATTTCTATATGAATAATGACATGATGAAGGAATTGGGAACAGAAGAAGTCCTTTGGGACCTTGGGGATTTGTACCAAGGCATTGATGATTCCGGAATCCATGATGACATGGAGAAATGTAAGAAATCGGCCCTTGAGATTGCTGATAAATATTCGGGAAAAATCGCAGAACTCACCGCTGCAGAACTATTCGCTGCCGTCAATGAATATGAAGGTTTGACTATTATTGTGGGAAGACTCAGCGCATTTGCCCAGCTACATTTTTCAACCCATGTTAATGATCCAGAGGCCGGCGCTTTTTTGCAAAGAGTCAATGAGTTCTTCAGTATGGTGAATAAAGACGTAGTGTTTTTCGATATTGAGTGGGCAAATGTTCCTGATGACAAGGCGGATGACCTGCTCGCCGACCCCATACTGGAGCACTACAGGCACTATTTGCAGGCAGCCAGGCGATACAAACCTCATCTTCTCTCTCAAGTAGAAGAACAGCTCATAATTGAGATCAGTCCTGTAGGTCGTTCAAGCTGGATCAGCTTATTTGAAAAGGTTTTGGCAGCCCAGCGTTTTGGTAAAAAAGCCCGCACCCAGGAAGAGGTGTTGACCGATCTTTACTCCCCAAACCGTAAAGTCAGGAAAAGAGCGGCAAAGGACCTTACGGACGGATTGCGCAGTCAGTCAATCGTACTTACCCACACCTTTAATACGGTCCTTGGCGATAAGATGATTGATGACAGGATTAGGGACTATCATAACTGGGTCAGGTCCATGAACCTTGCGAATGAACTCGATAATGACACTGTTGATTCCCTGATTGCGTCCGCAATAGATCGTTACGACATAGTCCAGCGCTATTACGGTTTAAAGCAGCGCTTACTCGGGTTGGAAGAACTTTTTGACTACGACAGGTATGCTCCATTGCCTTATCTGTCTCAGCGTGTTGTTGATTGGGAGAATAGTAAAGAGATAGTGCTTGATGCCTTTGGAAAATTTTCTCCCAAGATGGCCTCAGTAGCCAATCAGTTTTTTGACAAACAATGGATACATGCTCCGATAATACAGGGGAAGACCGGAGGCGCCTTTGCGCACCCCGTAGTTCCACAGGTCCATCCTTATGTGCTCGTAAATTTCACCGGGAATCTCAGGGACGTTGAGACAGTGGCACATGAGCTTGGACATGGTGTTCACCAGATCCTGGCCGGTAAGCAGGGCTATTTAAACAGTCATACTCCGTTGGTTTTAGCCGAGACTGCCTCGGTTTTTTGTGAAATGCTGGTATTCAAGGATTTGATGAGGAATTTGGAAAGGCCGGAAGAAAAATTGTGGCTTGCTGCTAGTAAGATAGAGTCCATTTTTGCCACTGTGTTTCGTCAGATTGCCATGAACCGGTTTGAAAATGAAGTTCACAATAAGCGGCGTTCAAAGGGAGAGCTTTCTCCGGACGAGTTTTCAAATATTTGGGTTAAGACCCAGGAGAAAATGTTCAGCAACAGCGTAACCCTGACCGATGACTATGGTATTTGGTGGTCTTACATAGGTCACTTTATCCATACACCAGGCTATGTATATGCCTATGCCTTTGGTGAACTCCTGGTCTTGTCTCTTTACTCCATGTATGAAAAGGGAAAAATGGATTTTGTCCCGTGCTATTTGGAGCTATTGGCTGCCGGGGGAAGTGATACACCCTATGTGTTGCTTGAGTCCTTTGGCATAGACCTCCATGATCCTGATTTCTGGCACCAGGGTCTTGATGTAATTGATGATATGGTGAAGGAAATAGAGGAATTGGCGGTGGAGATAGGTGTCGAATAGGCTGGGGAAGTTATTAAAAGCTTCTTATGCGTCCGCAGTCAGGGCAAATCCATATTGCATTATTGCTCATACCCCACATATTTTCTTTCAGACAATCATCACAAATTTGAAAACCGCAAGGGCAATTCCAGCAAAAGGGCAATTCCCTGTTACAGGCATGGCAGCGATACTTCTTACGCTTGCCCCAACGAGAGTTTTTGGAGCGAGTTCCAGATTTTTTTTCCTTTTTGGTGTCAGACATTGTTACAAAGTGTAAACTATTTTTGACTTGTCGTGAAGGATGTTTAATAATTTGAGTGAGGTCTTTCCATGAATCCGGTATTGGATGCCATATATAAACGCAGAAGTGTGCGTGATTTTACCGCTGATCTTATAGAGCGTGACACACTTATAGAAATTATCAAGGCAGGTACCTGGGCACCTTCGGGACTTAACAACCAGCCCTGGCGTTTCGCAATAGTAACGGAAAAGGATCTAAAGGCCAAGTTTGGGGAACTGACCCGTTACGAAAAGGTTATTAAAGGGGCTAAGGCCCTGATTCCTGTCTTCGTGGACAGGGATGCCATGTACCATGAACTAAAAGACCATCAGGCCATTGGCGCCTGTCTTCAAAATATGCTTCTTGCCGCTTATGCGCTGGGCCTTGGATCTGTCTGGCTGGGGGAGATATTAAAGAATTCCGATCGAGTACGAGATCTTCTGGGCCTTTCGAAAAATCTTGAACTCATGGCAGTCCTGGCCCTGGGCCATCCTGCCCATAAAAACCAGATTTCGACTCGCCAGTCATTTAAAGAAATGATAGTATTTGAAACATAACCATAATTTTTGCAATGCAATCAAATATAGGAGGATGTAAAATGCGTTTACACAGGAAATTATCCGCTGTTTTCTTCATTTCTGCCTTGATCCTTTATCTGCCGTTTTTTTTGTTGACTTCGTGCGCCCAGATGAGTCCGGCACCGGGGGAATCCTCTTTGGGACCCTCTCAAACTGCTACAAGTTCTGGGACCGCCAATGTTATGTATGAATTCCCAGATCTTCCTATACCAGTAGAACTTGAAAGGGTGGATGATAAAACAATAATGATTAAGACCTCGGGTTTTCAGGGTGGAATATTGGTATATAAGGGCAGGGTAACCGTAGTTTCACTGGTGGAATTTTTCACAAAATCCATGCCTGGGCATGGCTGGGTATTGGATGGTACATTGAACGCAAAGCGGAGCTTCCTTTCATTCTCCAAGGGACATAACGCCTATTGTCTTATACAAATATGTGAAGGACGAATGGGCTTTAAGACCGAGGTCCAGATCTGGGTGAGCGAACCACTTGTCCAATAATAATGTGAAACCGATTCCCGGCTCAGAGATTTTATCCGAGAAGGCCCCACCCTATACGCCATTAGAGGGAAAGATCGTCCTTCTTGGAATAACCGGTGGGATTGCCGCATATAAGGCGGCGGATTATTCCAAGAAGATTCGTGCATTGGGCGCGCGGGTAATACCCGTGATGACCAAGCATGCAGCCGAGTTTGTGTCGCCCATTACTTTCGCGGCTCTTACAGGCGAGAAGGTGTACACGGGTCTGTTTCGCGTGGAGGGTGCCGAGATCATTCCTCATATAGAACTTGCCGGATCCGCCGATCTTTTTCTTGTGCTGCCTGCTACTGCAAATATAATTGCCAAAGCCGCAAACGGTCTGGCGGATGATTTCCTATCCACATTACTCCTGGCGTTTTCCGGTCCAGCACTTTTTTCCCCTTCAATGAATCCGGCCATGTATGCGCATCCGGCAACTCGGGCAAACATGAAACGTCTTAAAACATTAGGCTACAGAGTAATAGAGCCGGAGATAGGGGAAACGGCCTGTGGCGACCGGGGCAGGGGAAGACTGCCGGAGTGGTCTGTGGTGAGGGAGGCCATACTAAAAGCAGTAACTCCACAGACTTTGAGAGGAATGAATGTACTGGTATCTGCCGGGCCGACCAGGGAATATCTGGATCCTGTCCGGTATATCTCTAATCGTTCCTCAGGAGTCATGGGTTATGCTATGGCCAGGGTTGCCTTCAGACGCGGCGCGCGGGTGACCCTTGTAAGTGGTCCTGTCTCCATTCCACATCCTCCGGGGATAGAGTTCTGTCCCGTGGAGACTGCCGGCGAGATGGAGGACATAATTGGCAAACTTTCGCAAGATGCTCATGTAATAATCATGACTGCCGCAGTGGCGGACTACACCCCTGCTGTCAGGACCGATCAGAAGATCAAAAAAGACACATCTGAATTGAATTTAGATTTTGTACGAACAAATGACATCTTATCGCAGTTGGTAAAAAGCCGTAAGGGCAGACAGATAATCGTGGGTTTTTGCGCAGAGACCCAGGATCTTAAAGCACAGGCCATAAAGAAAATAAAGATTAAGGGGACGGATTTACTGATTGCCAATGATGTGTCCCAGCCTGATGCCGGCTTTGATGTTCCAAATAACAGGGTCCTAATTGTCTCCGCAGATGGCGACGTTGAGGCATTGCCCCTTTTGCGCAAGGAAGAGGTCGGAGAGATAGTCTGGGATAAAATTCAGGATTTGCTTCCACAGGATTATTGATTGACACTGTGGTTTGGTTTTGGTATCAAAATAAGGCTTTGCCGGAGTGGTGAAATTGGTATACGCGCTGGACTCAAAATCCCGTGGGCCTTGCGCCCGTGCGAGTTCGACTCTCGCCTCCGGCACCAGAATTTTAAGGGGGTTATGGGTCATTAGGCACTTTTAATGCCAGAAACTCCTCCTCACTCAGGGTAGGTATTCCCAGTTCTACTGCCTTTTGAAGTTTGGACCCGGGACCTTTTCCCACAACCACATAATCTGTTTTACGCCCCACTGTAGAAGCGATTTGGCCACCCAGATCACGTACAATGTTCTTGGCCTGTTCCCTGGTGAGGGAAGGGAGCCCACCTGTAAAAACAAAGGTCTTGTTTTTTAGGGGTAAGACCATTGTCTCATGACGATTAGTAAAACCGGTCCCTGCATCAAGCATACGCCTCACGAGTTCGATATTGTGATTATCGCCAAACCATGACCGGATGCTGGAGGCTACTTCCGGCCCTATTCCTTCTACGTCCTTGAGTTCTTCCTCATCGGCATCCATAAGTACTTTTATTGATCCAAAGTGGTCTGCAAGGAGTTGCGCGGTTACGTCCCCAACATGTCTGATCCCCAAGGCATAGAAAAATCGAGCAAGGGTTGTTTTTTTGCTCGATTCTATAGCAGAGAGGAGGTTTTTTGCGGATTTTTCAGCAAAACGATCAAGCGACAGGAGATCACTCAGCTTGATGGAGTAAAGGTCTGCAATACTCCGGACCAGTCCCGCACTGATAAGTTGTTCAGCCACCTTTGGACCAAGTCCATCTATGTCCATGGCCCCTTTGGCTGCAAAGTGGGTGAGTTGCTTCACAAGCCTGGGGAAACATCCGGGATTCGGGCATCGCCACGCTGCCTCTCCTGGTTTGCGACGCAGACCGGAACCGCAGACAGGGCAGGTCTCCGGCATCACAAACACCTGTTCCTTTCCTGTTCTTCTCTCCGGCAGTGGTCTGACCACTTCAGGAATGACGTCACCTGCCCTACGGACAATAATCCAGTCGCCTATCCTGACATCCTTACGGCGGATCTCGTCTTCGTTGTGGAGAGTTGCGCGGCTCACCACCACTCCCCCCACCTTTACAGGTTCCATAAGGGCCACAGGGGTGACAGCACCGGTACGTCCCACGCTGAGTTGAATTTCGATAATTCTGGTTATGGCCTGGGCTGCCTCAAATTTATAAGCCAAGGCCCATCGTGGACTCTTGGCCTTTGCCCCAAGGCGTTTCTGGAGTTCAATGTCATTGACCTTGACGACTATTCCATCGATTTCATAATCAAGCTCTTCCCTCTTTCTGTCTATGCGCTGGTGATATCGTATTGCTCCATAGATGCCTTTTAGCTTTTCCACCATGGGATTGACCCTTAGCCCCCATTTCCTGAGAGACGAAAGCGCCTCCCATTGTGTCCCAAAGCTGTAGCCTTCCACTACTCCGATCCCGTAACAAAAAATATTCAAGGGGCGGTCGGCGGTAATATTCGGGTCCAGTTGGCGAAGGGAACCCGCCGCAGCATTCCTGGGATTGGCAAAAGGAGGATCACCTTGTTCCATACGTCTCTTATTAAGACGTTCAAATGCGTTTTTATTGATAAAGACCTCGCCCCGCACCTCAAGGCGGCTGGGTGGGGAAAGGTACCTGCTGATAAGCCTGAGAGGTATGGATCGAATGGTCCGCAGATTTGTGGTTACGTCTTCTCCTGTATAGCCGTCTCCACGGGTTGATCCAAGAGCAAACCTGCCGTTTTCGTAAACCAGCTCTACAGCAAGACCATCCATCTTAGGTTCAACCGTATATTCAAGCTTTTCATCGATCCGGAGGAATCTCTTCCCCCGTTGGTCAAATTCCAGCACCTCTTCCTGGCTGAAGGCATCATCCAGACTCAGCATAGGGACACTGTGGGGTACTCCGGCAAATTTTTCTGAAGGTGGCGCACCGATTCGCTGTGTAGGCGAATCGGGAGTTACGGTCTCGGGATATTTGCCTTCGATCTCCTTGAGCTCACGCATCAAGGCGTCATAATCGGCGTCGCTGATTATGGGCTGGTCAAGGACATAATAGAGGTAATTATGGTGGTTGATCTCTTCCCTGAGTTGTTCTACGCGCTTTAGTATTTCAGAGGGGAAACTCATCTTGGATTTGGTAATTGTGTGCCGTATCCTTATTTTGCAGATTTTTCATTATTTGTCATTTACAATTTCAAAGTTGATGTGCATCCTTGAGACATTGACAGCCTTAACCCTGACCTTCACAGTTTGTCCTAGATGAAAGATCCTGTGGGTCCTGCGCCCGACAAGGCGCTGTTTGTCCTGATCAAGCACATAATAATCATCCACTATGTCTACCAGGCGGACAGCTCCGGATATGAACATGTCCTTGAGTTCAACAAAAAAACCAAAGGAGATCACGCCGGATATTATGCCTTCAAATTCTTCACCGATCTTGTCTGCCATGAAGCGGACCTTGAGCCTGTCAAACATCTCTCTTTCTGCTTCCATGGCCCCCCTCTCCCGAACGGAGCAATGCTGTCCCAAAGTTTCAAGCTGCTCTTCAGTGTAAACCGGGCGTTTCCTTGTCCGTTTCATGTTGGTTTTCAGAATCCTGTGGACAATCAGGTCAGGGTAACGACGAATCGGCGATGTGAAGTGCAAATAAGTGGGAGAAGCCAAGCCGAAGTGGCCGATATTTTGGAATGAATATACAGCCTGTTTCATGGTCCTGAGTAATACGGTGTTTATTATATACTCATGGGGCTTGCCTGATGCCTCTTTGAGCACTTTCTGACACCATGTCGGAGTTATTTCATCCGGCATCTTGATGTTCATTCCCAGAATCCGGGCAAAGCCTACAAGCTCGTTTACCTTATCCCGTGCAGGTAACTCATGAACACGGTACATTGCCGGTATGTCTTTTTTGGTCAAAAAACGAGCAACCGCCTCGTTTGCGGCTATCATGAATTCTTCGATGATACGATGGGCTATACTTCTTTCCCGCCGGACGATTTCTTCCAGGTTACCTCTGATCCCCAGGATCATTTCAGGCTCCGGCAGATCAAAATCAATACTCCCTCTCTGGCGGCGTCTTTCGGAAAGGGCCTCCGCCAGCTCTTCCATCCATTTTAAGTGTTTAATATGTTTTTTGTTTTTGGCTATCAGGTCCTTGTCTTTGTTGACAAGTATGCAGCGGACATCTTTATAAGTGAACCTGCAATGGCTCCTGATTACGGCCTTAAAAAAATTGGCACGCCTGACATTTGCCTCCCTGTCAAAAAAAATATTAACCCCAACTGCCAAGCGATCTTCATCGGGGATAAGACTGCACAGGTGGTTGGACAGTATCTCGGGGAGCATGGGTACTACGGAATTGGGGAAATACACACTTGTGCCTCGCTCAATGCCTGCCTGGTCAACAGGACTCTTCTCCGGCACATAGTGACTTACATCGGCAATGGCCACAGTGAGAACAAAGCCTGTGCGGGTCTTCTTGACAAATACGGCATCATCAAAGTCCCTTGCCTGCTCTCCATCTATTGTTACCAGCGGTAGCTCTCGGAGATCCTTGCGGCCCCGGATGTCATCCGGGACAACAGCCCGGGGTAATGCCTCGGCCTGAGCCATTGCGTCAGTTGGAAAGATGTGCGGAAGACCGCGCCTATGTATGACTATCTTGGTCTGCACACTCATGTCGTCAGGATTCCCAAGGACTTCTACAACCCGTCCTTCAGGATTCCTTCCCTCTGAAGGAAAGCTTTCAATTTCCGCTAATACAACCTGGCCGTTCCGGGCCTTTGCCGTATATTTATCGGGAACCATGATTTCGTAGAGCAATCTGTTGTCTTCAGGAAGCACGGTTGATACGCTTTTGCCTTTCTGAAATGTCCCCACTACACGTTTCACGCCCCGTTCAAGCACTCTCAGTATGGAACCTTCAATGCCCTTTCCGCTGGTTTTTTCCACCCTTGCCACTACATGATCACCATGGACAGCGCCCTTGAGACCGCGTGCAGGGATAAATACATCATCGCCTTTCCCTGTCTCCGGTTGTACAAAACCAAAACCATCCGGGTGGACCGACAATCTTCCGGTAATCAGTTTCATAAGGTCGGAGATGCCGTACCTGTCGCCCTTGAGCAGGACTAATTTGCCTTCACGAACAAGGTCGGCCACTATGGTCCGTGCCTTATTTCTTTCATCCGGCCTCAGGTGGGACAAATGGATTATCTCCCGGAGATAAAGGGGCCGCCCCGCATTGCGCATTACCGTGAGAATACGTTCATGGGAAAGAGGGGGAAGTTTCTCGGATTTCCGGCTGGATCTTGCTTTACGTTTTCTTGCCATAGAGAGACTATACGTTGAGGGCTTGAAGGGGTCAAGAAATGACAATAATGATCATAGAGGAATATTTATTTCAGGCTAATCGCTGATGCTCTTCCGCTAATACTTTGATTTAGAAATATCTTTATTTTCAGATAGTTATAAACTGGTCTCTCAAGCGCCTATTTGCGTAATCACGTAGCTTACGTTT
>QNAY01000006.1 GCA_003645605.1 Thermodesulfobacteriota bacterium | reverse complement strand
GTCTTTCCCGCTTGGCCTGGGGCACTCATTGCCGAGAACCAGGAACCGGGTGGTATTTCCAGCAAAGTCCTCGATGTGTTTGGCAACTGCCTGAAGGTTGTATGTGCGGGCCGCCAAGGGACTTGCAATGGCCGCCACGGAAGAATCAACCGCTGCCCACCTGGCAGCCTGGGCGGTGCTGACCACCTCTTCTGTCGGGACTGCCCGCATGTTGCGTTGCAGCCACCCTCTGCACTGGGCCAGGGCATGGGGATGAGAGAGTACGCGGCGGATCTTGTCTATCCTGCCGCTCTGACTGATGAGGTCATGAGAGATGGGCAAATAAATCTCCCCGCATACCTTGACCTTAAAATCGCAAAGCCCGTCCAGGGCCAGAGCTACGGTCCCCTCAACCGAATTTTCCACCGGCACCACCCCATAGTCTGTACGCCTGCGTTCTACTTCTTCAAATACCTCGGTAATGTTCCCCATGGGAACAAACTCAGGGGCATGGCCGAAGAACCGGGCTGCTGCCATGTGGGTAAAGGTTGTCTCAGGGCCGAGATATCCCAGCCTGGCTGGACGCTGGGCATTCCTGCAGGCAGATATGATCTCCCCGAATATGACCCTTAGGCCTTCAGGGGGAAATTTTTGGGCATTTTGCTTCAGGATGTGCTGAATGACTTCCCGCTCGCGGGAAAGATCAAGTGGCTCCTGGGAGGATTCCGCCTTAGTCCGGCCGATTTCCTCCGCCTGCTCCAGGCGTTCCTGGAGCAGGTGTACAAGCTCAACGTCTATTTTATCAATTCGCTGTCTGAAGAGTTTAAGTTCTTTATGCTGGCTGTCATCCATGTAATTTGCTTAATCATGTAGGTTGATTTTCTTTGCGTCTTTGCGCCTTTGCGCGAGATTCCTTTAAAAAGTATAAACCACGAAATGAGAAATACTGAATAATTTCTCCATTATTTACACGGTCCGATCATCTCTCTGATGGCAATTAGTTCATGCCGGATTTCCTTGAGCAACTTATTGGTCCTGTCTCCGGCATCCTTCATCTTTTGTTCTTCTGCGATCCGCCTCCTGGCACCGGCTATAGTAAATCCTTCATCGTAAAGGAGGGTTTTTATGCGCCTTATAAAATCTATATCTTCAATCCTGTAAAGACGTTGTTTTGCAACCCTATGGGTACGGATTTGCCTAAATTCGCCTTCCCAGTAGCGAAGCACATGAGGTTCAACCCCGATCAGCTCACTTACCTCGCCTATCCGGTAGTATTTCTTCCCCTGTCCTGGCATTTACGGTCCTCTTTAGTAACCGGCTGGGGCGAAAAGCCACTGTGCGCTGGGCGGGAATAATAATCGGCTCCCCATTAACAGGGCTGATCCCTCTGCGTGCTAACTTTTGCACACTGCGCAGGGTACCAAACCTCACAATCTTCACTTGATCGCCATTGATCAGTGATGCTTTGATCAGGCTGAAAATCTCATTGACCAGTTGCAGGCTGACACGCAGGGAATAGCCAAGCTCATTGCTTACTGTCTCCGCGATTTCCCGCTTGGTCAAGGCCCCCATCAGTCCCTTAGCTTTGCCTTATAGGATTGAAGAACAGAGCGGACCATTGGATCATGGACTTCTGAGACCTCATGGTCTGAGAGTGTATGATCCAAAGCCCTGTATGTAAAGCGCATGCCTATGCTCTTTGAGCTTTCCGGAACAGGTTTTCCCCTGTAGATATCAAAAATCCGCACTTCTTCAAGAAAATCCGGGGCCTGTCCGGAAATATATTCCAGGAGATCTTGAGCAGAAAGCCTGTCCTGGACAATTACTGCAATATCCCTCTCCACAGCAGGATACTTGGCAAGAGAAGTGAATTTAAGCTGCCGGGATACGGCTGTTTCCAAAGCATTAAAAGAGAGTTCAAACACAAATACCGGCCCGTCTATATCCCAGAATTCCAAAACATCCGGATCGATTTGCCCAAAGCTGCCCAAGACGGAATTTTCCCCCCATACTATGCCGGCAGAGGCGCCTGGCAGATAAAAAGGATCATCCGGTGTCTCTAATACGGTTTTCCATTCGGAGATCCCAAGGGCCTGGAGCAACCCTTGCAGCACTCCTTTTAAATCAAAAAGATCTACCTGCTCCTTCGGCCATGACCATGATTCAGGATAACGCGCCCCTGTGCACAGGGCAACTATTCTCTGTTCTTCAAGGGGAAGTTCACCTGTTCCTCTTGCATAAAATACAGTGCCGATCTCAAAAAGTCCAAGGTCCATGTTCCGCCTCGCCTGGTTTCCGGCTACCGTTCCCATCAGTGAGGGGATGATACTGGTCCTCATTACTGACTGATCATCGCTCAAGGGATTCTGCACACTTACCATCTGCATCCTTGGATCATTTTTGCCCAGACCCAGTGCCTCTATTTCATCCGGTGACATAAAACTATATGAGATCACCTCGGTCATGCCCTGAGATAAAAGGATGGTTCTTATCCTGTGAACAAGTCCTTGAGACGGTTCCGGGGCCCTGGCGGCAATCCCGGCCCTGGGTACCTGAGTCGGTATATTGGGAAAACCGTGGAGTCTGGCTATCTCTTCTACCAGATCAACCTCTTCTTTCAGGTCAAGACGGTATGTGGGCGCCATTCCTTTGATTTTTTCATCATCAACATGTGTAAGCTCAATACCGATCCTTTCCAGGAATCGGGTTATCTGTCCGGTCTCAAGCCCTGTGCCGAGTAATTTATTGGCCCTTTCAGGCCGAATAGACAGATATCCGGGTTTATAGGGTCTTGGATAAATATCATTAATCTCTCCGACCAGACAGCCGCCGGTTACCTGACCAATAAGCTCCACTGTCCTGTAAAGTGCGCTTATTACCCCTTCCGGGTCAACACCCCGCTCAAACCGATATGAGGACTCTGTAATCGTTTTAAGGGCCTTGGATGTCCTTCTTACCTGAGCTGGAGCAAACCAGGCGCTTTCAAGAAGTATGCGCTTTGTGTCATCATTGACCTCGGTTTCAGCCCCGCCCATAACACCGGCCACTGCCACCGGCCTCTCCGCATCTGCAATGACCAGCATATCCGGCCGGACTTCTCTATCCTTTCCGTCAATGGTCTTTACTTTTTCTCCAGGCCTTGCCGTCCTGACTTCAATAGCCGGTCCTGTGAGCATATCCAGATCAAAGGCATGGAGCGGTTGTCCAAGTTCTATCAGTACGTAGTTTGTCACATCCACTACATTGTTTATCGGCCTGATTCCACTGGCCTGTAATCTCATAGCCATCCAGTGAGGGGAAGGACCGATCCTGATACCTTCCATTACGGCAGCCGTATATCTGCCGCACAGGTCAGGGGCTTCTATGGCAACAGGGATTGAGGAATTGAGGGATTGAGGGATTGAGGGATTGGGTGATTTGGTGATTGTCAGGGGGATGCCGTATATGGCGGATACTTCCCTGGCGACTCCCAGGACGCTGAGACAGTCAGGACGGTTTGGCGTAACGGCAATATCCAGGACCCAGTCTTTCAGGCCCAGGACATCCACAAGGGACCTTCCCGGCTCGCATCCAGGGGCAGGTTCCAGTACGAGGATTCCTGTTTTATCATCGCCGATACCAAGTTCAGCCTCTGAACACAGCATTCCATCAGAACGTATTCCATAGATGTCGGAAGGCTCCACGGTCGTACCGTTGGACAACACGGTTCCTGGCTTTGCCAGAGCCGCCATTTGTCCCTTTTCTACATTAGGGGCCCCGCAGACCACGTCAAATTTCTGTTCACCCGCAGTTACCGTACAGATCTGCAAATGCGACGCATGAGAGTGAGGGACGATCTCTTCAATCGAACATACTACGACCGGGACAAGACCTTTGTAGGTAGACTCTATCTCCTCTACTTCAAGACCGGCCATGGTGAGGTCTTTCGCCAGGGTCTCTACAGGCACTGTAAAATGCACAAATTCTTTGAGCCAGGAAGTCAGGATTAGCATAAGATCACTTTATTGGTCAAAACTGGTGAAGAAAACGCAGGTCGTTATCATAGAAAAGGCGGATGTCGTCAATACCGAACCTGAGCATTGCGATTCGTTCCACCCCAAGGCCGAATGCAAAGCCGCTGAACTCTTCAGTGTCGTAGCCCACATGCCTGAACACCTCGGGATGTACCATTCCGGCTCCCAGTACCTCCAGCCAGCCTGTATGGGAACATATCCTGCAGCCCTTGCCTCTGCATATAACGCACTGAATGTCTATTTCCGCACTGGGTTCTGTAAACGGAAAGAAGCTCGGTCTGAAACGTACCAAGGTATCCGGATCAAATATCTGTTGGATAAAGGCGGTCAATACCCCCTTGAGACCTGCAAAGGAGACATCCCTATCCACCATAAGCCCTTCCACTTGATGGAACATCGGGGTATGAGTTATATCTGAGTCGCATCTATACACCTTGCCTGGTGCAATGACGCGCATTGGCGGCCTGTGCTTCTCCATAGCGCGTATCTGTATCGGGGAGGTGTGGGTTCGGAGCAGGACCTTGTCATCAATATAAAACGTGTCCTGCATGTCCCTGGCAGGATGGTCAGGAGGGATATTCAGGGCCTCAAAGTTGTAAAAGTCAAGTTCTACTTCAGGACCATGGGCCACGGTAAAGCCCATCCTCTCAAATACGGAACAGATCTCATCCATCATCTGGGTGATGGGATGCAATCTACCGAGCTGTTTTTGCCTTCCGGGAAGTGTGGGGTCCAGTCCTGGAATAAAGGTTCGGACATAAACGCCCTTTAACGCCTCCTTCACGGCATTGATGGACGCCTCTATTTCCTTTTTGAGCTTGTTGGCCAGTTGCCCGATCTTTGGACGTTCCTCAGCAGAAAGCTTCCCTATAGCCTTTAAGACCATGGTCAGCTCCCCTTTACGGCCAAGGACCCTGACCCTTATATTTTTAAGATCTTCCTCGCTGGACGCTGATTCTATGGACTCAAGGGCCTGAGTCCTGATTTCCCCTAAGCGTTCCTGCATATGTCCGGTTCTTTAGCAGGCGCTCTTTGCAGTTGCTACAAGGAAGGAAAAAGCATTGGAGTCTGTCACTGCGATATCGGCGAGCATCTTTCGGTCCACAGCAACCCCTGCCTTGGTTATACCTTCAATGAAACGGCTATAGGACATGCCGTTCAGCCTGCAGGCCGCGTTGATGCGAATTATCCACAAGCGGCGAAACATGCGTTTCTTGGTCCTGCGGTCTCTGTAGGCATAGCAGAGTCCCCTTTCCACAGTCTCCTTGGCCTGTTTGAAACAGAGGCGTCTGGCGCCCCTGTAGCCTTTGGCCATTTTGAGTATCTTCTTGCGACGACGATGGGCCTTAAAGCCCCTTGTAACCCGTGGCATTTTTTTTCAAGCTCCTCTTTTAGGTCAGATAAAAGGTATCATCCTCTTAATTGACTTGACTCTTGTCTCGGAAATCTCCGTCTCTTTCCTCATGCTTCTTTTGCGTTTTCGTGTCTTGGAAGTCAAAATATGGCTCGATCCCGCCTTTCTATACATAAACTTCCCGGTCCCTGTCTTTTTAAAACGCTTGGCCGCAGCGCGTCTAGTCTTCATCTTCGGCATAATTATTTATCCTTTATTCTGCGGCAAGACCGCAGGTAGCACAAAAACCATACTCGTCTGTAGCGAGTTCACAAGAGATAATTAATAACCCCATCAGGATCTTAGGTCAATCCTTTTTAGGAGCGAGTATTGTGTGCATTAACGGACCTTGCTTGACAGGAACGTTTTCAGAGACGGCAATGTCGGCCATCTCTTCCACAATTCTTTTTAGCAAGGCATATCCCAATTCAGGGTGGGCGTTTTCCCTGCCTCGAAACCTCACAGTAACCTTTACTTTATTTCCATCACCAATAAACTGCCTTATTCGCCTCTTTTTTACATCAAGGTCATGTACGTCCGTTCTTGGACGCATTTTGATCTCTTTGACTTGAATAATGGTCTGTTTTTTCCGGGCTTCCTGGGACTTTTTGCTTTGCTCGTACTTGAATTTTCCATAATCCATGATCCGGCAGACCGGAGGCTTGGCATTCGGTGCCACCTCCACAAGGTCTAATCCGACATCTCCCGCTTTGGCCAAGGCTTCTTTCAGAGCTACCACCCCGAGTTGATTCCCATCTTCACCAACGAGCCGTACTTCCTTGGCCCTGATCCGATAATTTACATTGACTGGAATTTCTCTTGCGATACCACACCCCCCTGTTTTGAACTCAGCGCCCGAGTTAACGCGATTGTTATGCCTATTTTCCTTTTACCGCTTCAATTGTAGAACAAAAATGATTTTTAATTGAATCGAGAGGTGAAGTCACTCCTCCCTGTGTGGAATATGTCATAGAAATTTTAACTCCACCGTCTGTAGATTCAATTCCAACATTCATAGGAACTGTTTTCCCTTGTCCGTAACTCACTGTTTGTGAGGCGCTAATAATACCCAAATTATTGTCAGTGTTTGTAATTGACCAGCCATCATTAATTGTATAACGAGCTGCTCGCTCCATAGCTAATTCTTTAGATATCCCTTTTATGAATACATGCGTTTTATATGTGCGTCCAATCCAAAAATTACCATCGTAAGTGAAATTCTGCGCACATTCTCGCATATCATGTGTTTTTAAGCTCTGTTGGCTCTGACCTGTTGTAGCACATCCACCCAGAAAAAAAACAGTTATGAGTAATAAGATGGTTGCTTTCATTTTCTCTCCTTGGTATTATTGAGCTACAATAGCTATGAGCTTATTGTCTATCTCATTTTGAACTTATTAACAATTAAAGACTTTCCTGCACTCTTTTTCCACCATGGCAATAAAATCATCAACAGACATGGCTGTCAGTTTCTGCCCCTTTCTGGTACGAGGGCTTACGGTCATATCAATTATTTCCTGATCGCCGACTATCAGCATGTAAGGGACTTTGTCAAGCTGGGCCTCACGTATTTTTTTCCCCAGCTTTTCATTTCTGAGATCGGCTTTTGTCCTGACGCCTGCGGCCCTGAGCTTTTTGATAACTGATTCCGCCCACGGATCCTGTCTGTCCGTTACGGTCAGAACAATGGCCTGAACAGGGGCTAACCAGAGAGGAAAGGCCCCCGCATAGTGTTCAATCAGCACACCGAAGAACCGTTCCAGGGAGCCAAGCAAGGCCCGGTGTACCATGATCGGCGTATGGGGCCGGCTGTCTTCCCCTATATAACGCACATCAAATCTCTCAGGGAGGTTGAAGTCAACCTGGATGGTGGAACATTGCCATGAACGATCCAGGCAATCTTTGATCTTGATATCGATCTTGGGGCCATAAAATACCCCTTCGCCGGGATCTATTTCATAGGTCAACCCCTGTGTCTCAAGTGCCTGTCTGAGCGCGTCGGTTGCATGCTCCCAATTTTCATCCGAGCCTACATACTTGTCCGGACGAGTAGAGAGATATATCTCATATTGCTCAAACCCAAATACCCTTAGGATATACAGGGTCAAGTCCAGGATTTCGTGAATTTCCTTGGTGAGCTGGTCCGGCCGGCAAAAGACATGGCCATCGTCCTGGGTAAATCCCCTGACCCTCATGAGTCCGTGCAGAGTGCCTGTCCTCTCATAGCGATAAACAGTACCCAGTTCGCACCAGCGCAGGGGAAGTTCCCTGTAACTGCGTATACGTGAGTTGTAGATCGCTATGTGAAAGGGGCAGTTCATTGGTCTTAACTGATAGCTGATCTTGTCAATCTCCATGGGGAGATACATGTTCTCACTGTAAAAATCCAAATGGCCGCTGGTTTTCCATAGGTCCCTGCGGGCAATATGGGGAGTGAAGAGCATGTCGTAATCCCTCCGGAAGTGCTCATCGCGCCAGAAATCCTCAATGATCTTGCGGATAACGCCCCCCTTGGGGTGCCACAGAATAAGCCCGGGGCCGATCTCTTCATGTATGGAAAAAAGGTCCAGATCCCTGCCCAGACGCCGGTGATCCCTTTTCTTGGCCTCTTCCAGACGATTCAGGTGTTCTTTCAGAGATTTTTTATCAAAAAATGCCGTGCCGTATATGCGCTGGAGCATCGGCCGGGTTTCATCCCCCTTCCAGTATGCCCCTGCAAGGCTGGTGAGCTTAAAGGCTTTCAAGTGACCTGTATGAGGGAGATGCGGCCCTCTGCACAGATCCACGAATTCTCCCTGGCTGTATATTGAGACCTTTTCTTCCCCCTGATCATCAAGTTCATCCAGGATCTCAAGCTTGTATCTTTCTCCAAGTTTCTTAAATCGTTTCTTCGCATCATCCAGGGATATATCTTCTCTTGTTATATCTTGAGACCTCTTTACGATCTCCTTCATCCCGGCTTCTATTTTTTCCAGGTCTTCCGGGGTAAAGGGCCTCTGGTAATCAAAATCATAGTAGAACCCGTTTTCTATTGCCGGACCTATAGCTACCTGTACGTCCGGGAAAAGTTCCTTAACGGCCTGGGCCATAATATGGGCCGCAGAATGCCTCAACACCTCAAGGGTATCATCATCACCTGGCAATACAGCCTCTATTCTACAGTCATGTGTAAGGGGCGTGGAAGTATCCTTTAATTCCCCGTCAATCCGGACAAGAATTGTCTTTTTTGATCTGTTCTTGCTGAGCATGCCGGCCAGGAATTCGGAAGCAGGAGTTCCGCCTGTAACCTGTTCTGTGTTCTCACCATTAAAGGTTACAGTGATGACATCTGTTTCAGTCTCTGTCATTGGTCTCTCTGTTCAAAGCAGAAAAAGGCATCTTTGCCATTTGAAATGGGCAAGAAAAGGTGCCTTTTAAAAAAATCTCCGGGATAAGGATAGAAAACAGGCACTGGTAGGCGCGGGCGGGATCGAACCGCCGACTTCTACCGCGTCAAGGTAGCGCTCTCCCCCTGAGCTACGCGCCTTCCCAAAGTTCTTTGAAATTATACAAAAATCTGTCCTCAAAGCGTTGAAGTTGATAACAAGATTTACCAGGGGTGTCAAGGGAATTGAGCAGGTCAAACCAAGGCTTGAATCAACAAAGTTATCCAATAATCAAAAGGCATTGGAAGAAAAATATACTTCCAAAACATGCCGGAACTTAGCTCCGCTTCGCTTCGCAAATAGAGTATTGGAATGATGGAGTATTGGAATGATGGGTTTGACTGATTTAATTAAAGTGAATTAAAGTGCCTAAAGTTAAGGAGGAGTTCCTTTATGACCGGTATAACCGGCCTGGAGTTAGACTATGGAAAACATTATTCCGGTTTTAATATTCATTGCTGGCATTGTTTCAGGGGCCGGAGTTTTTTGGCTTTTCCATCGTGCCGAAATTACGCAGGTCCGGAAACAATTAAGATTAGAAAGCGAATCTGAGCGTGTTGCCCTAAATGAAAAACTCATTGCAAGAAACAACCAGATCCAGGACCTTGGAGCCGCCCTTAAAAAGGCAAATAATGAGACAAAGGACCTTCGAGATCAAATTCAGGCCGAGTCTGAGAGACGTTCGGCCGCCGAGGAGAGGAGTTCCCGCATTCCTGAACTAAAGGATTCGCTGAATGTCAAGGAAGCCGAAATTTCACAACTCCAGGAAGAAAACACCCAACTTAAGACGCAATTATCAGAATTAGAGACCCGTATTGCAGATGAAAGAAAATCCATTCAAGAGAAGCTGGATCTGTTAAACAGAGCACAGGCAAGCCTGGCTGATGCATTTAAGGCCCTTTCCGCCGAAGCCCTTAAGAGCAATAACCAGTCATTTCTCGAACTCGCAAAGGCCACACTTGAGAAATTCCAGGTTGAGGCCCAGGGCGACCTGAAGCAACGGCAAAAGGCAGTAGAAAACCTGGTTTTACCTGTCAGGGAATCTCTGGTAAAAGTTGATTATCAGATACAGGAAATAGAAAAGGCGCGGAAAGAGGCCTATGGCGGTCTGTCTGAGCAGGTAAAGTCCCTGATTACCACACAGGAGAAACTTCAGTCAGAGACAGGAAATCTGGTTAAGGCCCTGCGTGCCCCTTCGGTACGCGGTCGTTGGGGTGAAATCCAGCTCAAGAGGGTCATTGAAATTGCCGGCATGTTGCCCCACTGTGATTTTGTTGAGCAAAAAACAGTAACAACCGATGACGGATACATCAGGCCTGACCTGATAGTCAGACTGCCGGGCGGGAAAAATGTGGTGGTTGATGCCAAGGCTCCGCTCCAGGCATATTTGGAGGCCATGGAGGCCAAAGATGACAAATCGAGAATCGAACACCTGAAGGACCACGCACGTCAGGTTCATGAACACATGAAAAAATTGAGTTCAAAGGCCTACTGGCAGCAGTTTGAGCCGACTCCTGAGTTTGTTGTAATGTTTTTACCCGGGGAGAACTTCTTCAGTGCGGCCCTTGAACAGGACCCGGGGTTAATCGAAAAGGGAGTAAAAGACTGCACAATCCTTGCGACACCGACCACACTGATTGCCTTGCTTCGTGCTGTGGCATACGGATGGCGACAGGAGAAAATTGCCGAAAGCGCTCAGGCAATAAGCAAAATCGGGTACGAGCTCTATGAACGCCTGAGTGTTTTTGCCGACCATTTTTCCGGAGTGGGTAAGGGACTGGATCGAGCCGTAGAGACTTATAACAGGGCCGCAGGTTCTTTGGAGAGTCGAATACTTCCGGCAGCCCGGCGCTTTACGGAACTTGGCGCTACATCAAAAAAAGAAATTCCACCTGTGTCGCCTGTAGAAAGGTCGTCAAGGACGCTTCAAGCGCCGGAATTTGTTCATGATCAAGGTCCGGCAGAAGATGAGAAGAGGTGATTGACAACATGATCGATTTTTTAGGGTCAGGGGCGATCAATCTCGATTTTGTCTATGAGGTGGATAACCTTGAAGATGTGCGGTCAGCGGGATTTGATCTCCATTCCGGGCATGAGATATCAGGAGATCACGAAATGGCAAAAGCCCTTATGGATTTTCTGGATAGCCAAGGGACTCTCATGGCCAAAAGCGGAGGAGGCTCTTCCGCCAATACCATATGTGCTCTCAGCCGTCTCGGTCACAGGGCCGGCTTCATCGGTACAGCAGGTGAAGACCAGGCAGGGAACTTCATGCTGAGTTCTATGAAGGGTGTGGATTTATCCCTTGTGAAGCAGGTCGGCAGGAGTGCAATCTGTATCATTATTATAGAGAAGGCGCAGCGGGACAGGGCCATGTTTGTTGCACCCCATGACAGTGAGGTGGAATTTCCGGATTCTGCAATTTTGAAAAGCGTGTTAAATACAAAAGTACTCCATTTCAGTTCCCTGGTTCAGTCTCGCGGCATCTCTATTCAGAAAGAGATAGCCAATGCCCTTAAGCCGGAGCAGGTCCTTTCCTTTGATCCGGGTGAGCTTTATGCAGCAAGGGGCATTGAGGCCCTGTCAGGCATTCTCAAAAGGACGGATATACTCTTCATCACAGAAGAAGAAGTTAAGATAATGACAGGCATGGCAGGCAGGGCCGGACTTGAGGCCATTTATCCCCTGCTGAGTGAGAACCGGACAGATCACAAGTCCTTGGGATTAAACCTATTCAAAGACACAGGGGGGGTTGTCATAGTATGCAAACAGGGTCCAAAAGGCGCAACCATCTATAGTTCTGAGGTATCTGTGACAATTCCGGCTGAAAAGGTCTTAAAAATAGTTGACAACACCGGTGCGGGAGATGCATTTAATGCAGGTTTTTTGCACGTAATGCTTCAAGGGGCACCGGCCAGTGAATGTCTCAGGTCCGGTGTACGACTTGCCGCCTTTTCTCTGTCGGCCTTTGGCAGGGATTGGCTGGCTAGGCTATAGATTTGATTACATTGCAAAAAGTCCTGAAACAGGATTCCGCTCAAAATGCTCCAGATGCAAGGCGCGAGATTTTCGAGGAACGAGGCGTACTTAGCGTACGTCGCAGTGACGAGGAAATTGAAGCAACGCAGCAGATGGGGTATTTTCAGCGGAATCAGGTCTGAAAAAGGAGGAAATATGTGGACTTTCGGTTGGTGGACCACGGGCAGAGACCAGGCGGCCATTGATCTGTTTGAGACTGTTTACAACGCCATTAACAATGGGATCATCCCCGGAGAAATCTCGTATGTATTTTCTTCAAGGGAACCCGGAGAAAGCGAGTTCAGTGACAGGTTGGCAGAAATGGCTGCAGGCCATGGTATCCCTGTGGTCAGTCTTTCAGCAGTGCGTTTTCGCCCGGATATCAGAAAACAGGATCGTGACGCATGGAGACAGACCTATCACAAAGAGGTCCTTATTAATAAGGTTAAAGGTTTCCCGGCCCAGGTGGTGGTACTTGCAGGCTATATGTGGGTAGTCAGCCCGGAGGTCTGCCGGAAACTCTCAATTATCAATCTCCATCCAGCGGCCCCGGGAGGCCCTGCCGGAACCTGGCAGGAAGTAATTTGGCAGTTGCTGGATCAAAAAGCCGGCAAGACCGGAGTCATGATGCACCTTGTGACTCCTGAGCTGGACAAAGGGCCTGCTGTTACCTATTGCTCTTTTTCCATACAGGGAGATGCCTGGGACCCCCTGTGGGACCAGTTTGAGCATGAGCTTCAAAGATCAAGCATCGAGGAGATAAGGGAATCATTTGGAGAATCGCAACCACTTTTTGCCAAAATCCGCAATGAGGGAGTAAAAAGAGAGCTTCCGCTCATCGTCCAGACCATAAGATCCCTTGCCGCAGGAGAGATCTCAATCAAGGATTCCCAGCTATACAACAGGACCGGAAACAAACTGGCCGGGCCTTATGATCTTACAGATGCCATTTAGTGTCTGAACGAAAAGGCTGTTCAAACACAATTTTGAATTCTAAATTTTGAATTTAAAAAAGAAATCAATTATACTGCGAAAACCCTGAGAATTGTTACAACCGCATAAGCAGCCATACCCTCTCCGGTCCCTGTAAATCCAAGTCCTTCGGTGGTAGTGGCCTTGATGTTGATATGATCCGCAGATACTTTGCAGGCATCAGAGATATTTTTCTCCATCTCGGTAACAAAAGGAGCGATTTTAGGGACCTGGGCAACCAGGGTGATATCGGCATTTCCCAATTTCCAGCCGGAAGAGGCAATCTTCTGAACCACTTCTTCCAGGAGTTTTATGCTTGAAATTCCTGCATAGCGCGGATCACTGTCAGGGAAATGCCGTCCCAGGTCGCCCAAGGCGGCAGCCCCAAGGATTGCATCACACAGGGCATGTATTATGACGTCCGCATCAGAGTGGCCAAGGAGGCCATAAGGATGGGGGATCTTTACGCCTCCCAGAACAAGAGCGCGGCTGGTCACAAGCCTGTGCACGTCATAGCCGAAACCTATTCGAACCGTATTCATGATGTATAACCGTTTACACTCTTTGGCAGGGAATTATTTTGATCTTTCCAGGCTTAATGAGAAGCATATGCCCCCTTCCTAGGGTAGATTAAGTAGCTGTAAAAACACTTAGAAAGGGGCACCAATGAAATTACGCTATACCTTATCATATTACTGATCGAGAATTCAGACTCTCTTTTTCCCTGGTTAGGAATTTGGTAACCGTTCACGCTAATGTGTCATGATTCGCGCTGCCATGTCATTTCGACCAAAGGGAGAAATCTTTACCATCCAGAACTCAGGTCTTTCCAGTTTGGGTTCATCCGGTTCACCAAT
>QNAY01000005.1 GCA_003645605.1 Thermodesulfobacteriota bacterium | reverse complement strand
CCCCTCTTTTTGTCATTTCGACCGTAGGGAGAAATCTTTAATGCCTGTATTTTCAGTATGATAAGATTTCTCGCTTTGCTCGAAATGACAGTTTTGGTTAGTTTTCGTTCAGACACTATATAAATTCTTCGTTCTTTTTCTTATTAATCATGAGCAAATAAATATCATCGAACATCCATGACGATGAGATCATTATTGAATTATAGAGGATGTGTGGTATAGAAAAAACCTTACTTCATTTCTTGCCCTCGGGCAGAGCGTGGTTATGGTTAATAAAATTAAGACATTTATGGATTTTCTCAAGGTTGAGAGAAATGCTTCTCCGAACACGATAGTAGCCTATCGAAGAGACCTTGAGGAGCTGAATAGATTTATAGGTTCTGGGAAAGATCCAGTCTCTCTCACTGCAAAAGAAATTAGGACATGGCTTGCGTCAATGCTGAAAAGGGGGGCAAGCAGGAACACCGTGGCCCGTAAGCTTGCTTCTATCCGAAGCTTTTTCCGGTTCCTGCTCAGGCAGGGGATAGTTGAAAAGAGTCCTGCTGATGGCATAAGAGCGCCTCAAACAAAAAAATCCCTCCCGGCTTATCTCTCTGTGGATGAGGCATTTTCCATGGTAGAAACCGGTGATGATATAGGATTCCAGGATCTAAGAAACAGGGCCATCCTTGAGCTGCTTTACAGCTCGGGAATAAGGGTGGGCGAGCTTTCAGGTCTGGATATTGCGAGTGTTTCCCTCTCACCTGAGATGGTGCGTGTGAGGGGTAAAGGCAATAAAGAGCGGGTAATTCCTTTTGGCAGCAAGGCAGCCAAGGCATTGAATGCATATTTGCCTTTCCGGGATGCATTACTGGAAAGGCTGCATTGCAAAGACGAAAAGGCGTTTTTCGTTAATCGAAGGGGCACCAGGTTAAGCCCTCGAAGCGTAGAACGATTGGTTGCTAAGAGAAGGTTAGAGGTCGGGCTAAACTCGCCTGTCACTCCTCATACTTTCCGTCACTCCATGGCGACCCATTTGCTTGAATCAGGCGCGGACCTCAGACCAATCCAGGAGATGCTGGGTCATGTGAGTCTTGCGACTACGCAGCTTTATACGCATTTGGACCTGAGTCATTTGACCGAGGTATATAACAACGCCCACCCCAGGGCAAAAAAGGCAAAGGAAAAAAATAAAAAAATTAAGGATGTGGAGTAAAACGTGTATAATAATATGAAGGGCCGAACAAAGGACAATATTCGTAGTACTACTGTACTGGCTATTCGTTATAATGGCGAGGCGGTGCTTGCAGGCGACGGGCAGGTAACGCTGGGAAACACGGTTATCAAGCACAATGCACGAAAAATAAGGACACTTTATAACGGAAAGGTCCTTACCGGTTTTTCCGGCGCAACCGCCGATGCCTTTACCCTGTTTGAAAAACTTGAGCAGAAGCTGGAGCAATATAAGGGTAATTTGGTGCGTGCAGCAGTTGAGCTTGCCAAGGATTGGCGCACAGACAAAATTTTAAGGCGACTTGAGGCCCTGTTGATTGCAGTTGACGAGAAAAATTCTCTCCTCATCTCAGGCTCAGGCGACGTAATAGAACCTGATGACAACATATTGGCCATAGGTTCAGGAGGACCTTACGCCCTTTCTGCGGCAAGGGCCCTTGTGGCCCACAGCAGTCTTTCAGCCAGGGAGATAGCTGAGGCTTCCCTGAACATTGCGGCCTCTATTTGTATTTACACTAATGAAAACATAATAGTTGAAAGTCTGGAATCTCAGGAGGAATAATAAATCCAGTGGAAATTGCGGAAATCAAACCTTTAACACCAAGAGAGATAGAAACCGAGCTGGACAAGTATATCATCGGCCAGTCCCAGGCCAAGCGTTCAGTGGCCATAGCGCTTCGGAATCGATGGAGAAGACAGCAGGTCCCCGAGCCGCTCCGGGATGAAATCGCCCCTAAAAACATCATTATGATCGGGCCCACAGGAGTGGGCAAGACTGAGATTGCAAGACGCCTTGCCAGATTGGCAAAATCTCCTTTTCTCAAGATCGAAGCGAGCAAATTTACTGAAGTTGGATATGTAGGCCGTGACGTTGAATCCATGATCAGGGATCTCACCCACCTTGCGGTGGACATGGTGAAATCCGAAGAGAAGGAAAAGGTGGAGGCAAAAGCTAAAGACCTTGCCGAAGACCAACTCCTGGACATCCTGTTGCCGAGTCCTAAGAACGAGCAAGACACGGGAGAAACCTCTACCAGGGAACGCTTCCGTCAGATGCTGAGAGATGGAAAGCTGGATGATCGCTTCGTGGAGCTGGAGGTTGCCCAGAAGCCCGCTTCACCAATGATTGAAATTTTTGCCGCCGCAGGCATGGAAGAGATGCAAAGCGGCATCCAGGACATGCTATCCAACGTGATGCCTAACAAGCGGAAGCGTCGTCATGTAAAGGTCTCTGAAGCAAAAAAAATCCTTGAACAAGAAGCGGCAGGAAAATTAATAGACATGGACAAGGTGGTAAAAAAGGCCATTGCCCGTGTTGAGCAGTCAGGGATCATATTCCTGGACGAGATTGACAAAGTTGCTGCCCGAGGGAGCGGGAGCGGCGGCCCGGACGTTTCAAGAGAGGGAGTTCAGCGGGACCTCCTGCCTATAGTCGAAGGCACTTCTGTCCATACCAAGCATGGTATCGTAGTGACAGACCACATACTATTCATTGCAAGCGGTGCTTTCCACGTCTCAAAACCTTCTGATTTACTGCCTGAACTTCAGGGAAGGTTCCCAATCAGGGTCGAGCTAAATGCATTAACTCAGGAAGACTTTGTAAGGATACTTACAGAGCCGGAAAATGCCCTTGTCACTCAATACAAGGCACTGCTCGACACAGAAAACATAGAATTGATATTTGATACAGAGTCAATCGAAGAGATAGCCAAGATTTCCTTTGAAGTAAATGAGCGCACGGAAAATATAGGGGCCAGAAGACTCCATACCGTAATGGAAAAACTGGTTGAGGAAATTTCTTTTGATGCCCCGGACGTTGCCCCTCAACAAATTCAGATAACTGCTGTTTATGTACAGGAGAGGTTGAGGGATATAGCTAAAGACGTGGATTTGAGCAGATTTATCCTATGATCCTTTAATTTGAGCGATTAGCCTTTAGCGGTTAGCTATTAGTTTAATGATTACAGGATCTTTTTCAAAGCTAAAGGCTAATGGCTAACAGCTAATGGCTCAATCCAGGTTTAAACACTTGATTGGATAATTTATGGACAACATATCAAGGGCCCGGGTTCTTATTGAGGCCCTTCCCTATATTCGACGGTTTGCCGACAAGACCATTGTCATAAAGTACGGCGGCCACGCCATGGCGGAACAATTCCTCAAGGAAAAGTTCGTGCTGGACATCATCCTGATGAAGTACGTGGGCATCAATCCGGTCATTGTCCACGGAGGCGGGCCTCAGATAAGCCGGATAATGGAAAGAATGGGGATACAGTCTACATTTGTCGAGGGCCAGCGGGTCACTGATGATGAGACCATGAATGTTGTGGAAATGGTGCTGGTTGGTACTGTCAACAAGGAGATAGTGGGTCTTATCAATGGCTATGAAGGACGGGCAGTGGGTCTGTCCGGCAGGGATGGTGATCTTATCCAGGCAGATCCTATGAAGATCTACAAATATACCGGGGATGAACGTCCGCCTGAAATTATAGATATCGGAAGAGTAGGAAAGGTTTCAAGTGTCAATGCCGGGGTGCTTAAGGCCCTTGAGGATGCAGGGTTTATACCGGTTATAGCCCCGGTCGGTGTCGGGCCTGAGGGACAGGCATACAACATAAACGCTGACCTTGTTGCCGGGGCCATAGCAGGAGAGCTTAAAGCTGAAAAACTTATACTCCTGACAGATGTCCCCGGGGTAATGACTTCAAAAAACGAGCTGATTCCATCCATGACGGCTGATGAGGCAAGAAAGGCCATGGAGGATCGTATCGCAACCGGCGGAATGATCCCAAAACTTAAGTCGTGTCTTAAGGCCCTTGGCAGTGGGGTTGATAAGGCCCACATTATCGATGGAAGGAAGGAACACGCCATCTTATTGGAACTGTTGACAGATACCGGTGTTGGAACGGAGATAGTCCAGTGACAATTCAATCACTCAGCTCCTCTGTTGCAAATACATACAGCCGTTTTCCTGTAACTCTTGTGCGGGGAAAAGGCTGCAAAGTCTGGGATGACAAGGGAAAAGAATATCTGGACTTTGCCGCCGGGATTGCTGTCTGTAGCCTGGGGCATTGTCATCCGGCAGTCACGGAGGCAATAGCCCGCCAGGCCGGGACCCTGGTCCATGTTTCAAATCTGTACTGGACTATGCCCCAGTTGGAAACAGCACATTTACTCACTGAAAATTCCTGTGCCGACAGGGCATTTTTTTGTAACTCAGGAGCGGAAGCTATAGAGGGGGCACTTAAGCTTGCCCGTCGCCACGGCCATGTAAATCACGGCCCTGATTGTCATGAGGTTATTTGTCTTGATGGCTCATTCCACGGCCGCACCCTGGCAACAATAGCTGCCACAGGACAACCTATATTCCAGCATGGTTTTGAACCCATGCCATCAGGCTTCACCCACGTCCCACCCAACAGTATAACCGCCCTTAAATTGGCTGCCGGTCCGAGGACAGCAGCGGTCCTGATCGAGCCCATCCAGGGGGAAGGAGGAGTGCGGCCTGTCAGTGATGAGTTTCTCCTTGCAGCCAGAGAAATCTGTAATCGTCTTGGCGCCCTGCTCATGTTTGATGAGGTCCAGGTAGGAATGGGAAGGACCGGGACCCTCTTTGCCTATGAGCAAACCCCTGTAGTACCTGACGTGATCTGTCTTGCAAAGGCCCTGGGAAACGGGTTCCCCATAGGAGCTATGCTTGCAAAAGAGAAGGTAATGTCCCACCTCCCCCCTGGGAGCCACGCCTCTACCTTTGGTGGAAATCCGGTTGCCTGCGCTGCTGCAAAAGTGGTTATTGAAACCATGACGTCACCTGGTTTTCTGGACAGGGTAAAGGAGACAGGCGCATACCTGAACACAGGCCTCGAACTCCTGGCTGGCAAATATTCGGAAAAAATCCTTGAGGTGCGCGGCAGGGGGCTTATTCAGGCCATTGAATTCAGGGAACCTATGCCAAAATTAGCTGGCAAGCTCCTGGAAGAGGGTTTCCTTGTACTATTGAGCCAGGAAAAGATACTCCGTTTGGTACCGCCCCTGATTGTTACTAAAGCGGAAATCAATGCCATGCTGGATGCGATTGAGAACAATATATGAAAAAATCACCAAATCACCAAATCACCAAATCACCAAATCCAAGACATTATCTGACTGTTTCTGATCTTGCCTCTGATGAGATCCTCTTTTTTATCAACCGGGCCTTGAAACTTAAAAAGCGCTACAAATCCGGCCAACCTTACAGACCTGCCATAGGTAAAGTCACAGGGTTGCTTTTTGAAAAACCGTCTACAAGGACCCGTGTCTCATTTGAAACCGCAATGTTACAACTGGGCGGCAACGTGACTTTTTTGTCTTCAAGAGACCTTCAGTTGAAAAGAGGAGAGCCCCTTAAGGATACGGCCAGGGTCCTCTCCCGGTATCTGGACTGCCTCGTAGTTCGCACCTTTGGCCAGGAGATAGTTGATGAGCTTGCCGGGTGGTCAGACATCCCTGTTATCAATGGACTTACCGACCGGCATCATCCGTGTCAGGTCCTCTCCGACATCATGACTGTCATGGAACATAAGGATGAAGACTTAAAAACCCTGAAAGTCGCCTGGGTAGGGGATGGAAACAATGTGGCTCATTCATGGATCCAGGCTGCAAGCAGGCTTGGTTTTACCTTGGCTCTGGCCTGCCCGGAGGGATACGAGCCGAACCAAAAAATTTTGAGCAGTGCACAAACTGAGTCTGCAGCACCCATCACACTTACGACTGATCCCAAAGAGGCAGTAGAAAGTGCTGACGTCATAAACGCAGACGTGTGGGCCAGTATGGGGCAGGAAAAAGAGGCCTCAAAACGCCGGAAGATATTTGCCCCATATCAGATCAACGAGACACTTCTTGCCACAGCCGAAACAGATGCCATTGTCCTCCACTGCCTCCCAGCCCATCGAGGAGAGGAAATAAGCGAGAAGGTGCTGGAAGGGCCGCATTCAGTAGTATGGGACCAGGCGGAAAACAAGATGCATCTTCACAAGGCCGTGCTGGAATGGGCCATGGAATTATAGAGGTGAAACATGAGCCATTACAAAATACATCCTATTGTGATGGGAACAAAGATCTTTGACAAAGGAATGATGACCTATCAACATGGCTATGGACAACTTTATACCATACCTATCTATTGCTGGTATCTAGAAGGTGGCGACAGGAAAGTCCTGATAGATACAGGAGAAATGAGTCCGCTGCAATCTGAGGACAGAGAAAGATCCATTGGAGGAAAGATCTATAAATTTGAGGAAGGGCTGGGCCTCTGGGGTCTGACCCCGAAATCTATCGACATCGTTATCCATACACATTTACATAACGACCACTGCGAAAATGATTACAAGTGCACCAACGCCACGTTCTATATACATGAGAAAGAACTGGAGCGGGTACACAATCCCCATCCCTTGGATTTTCGATATCTGGAAGATTATATCCTGGACGTGGAAGAGGCCGGGCAGATCAAAACGGTAACCGGAGGTGAGGAAATTCTTCCGGGCATCCGTGTTATCCATACGCCGGCTCATACGGAAGGAGGGTTAACTATACTGATAGATACCTCTCAAGGGCTGGCGGCCATAACAGGATTCTGTGTAATCATGGAAAATTTTTATCCCCCAAAAGAGATAACTGCAATGGAGATGGATGTTATCCCGCCCGGAACCCATGTCAATACATACGAGGCATATGACATAATGCTAAAAGTTAGAGATATGGCCGAAATACTGCTCCCGCTTCATGAACCTAAATTTGCCTCTATTGATACAATTCCGGAGGGAAAAGAGTAATATCCACAGCGATAAAATCCATCCTGCTACTATTCCATCATTCCACTATTCCATATGTGTGGTACAAAACAGACTGCCACCAGAATACCTGTAACTTCAATAGGTTATAGAAATTCAGAGACGTTGAATTATATTGAATATGGCTGAATTAGAACAATTTACCTTACGCATAGACCCTTCATCGGTCTGTTTTTTTCGTTTCATTCTTGAAGGATATGATAATATGTTTATTCTCAGCACTGTTGACCAACGTGCAGGTTTGGTTGATGTGCGGGCAGTAAAGGGTTCTTTAAAGGACCTTTTGCCTATCCTTAGATCCCTGAAATCCATTATAGGTCTTGATCATATGGACTCAAGATGTAATGCCTGGATAATGGGACAACTATAGAAAAATGAAACTATTAAATTTCAACAATGTGAGTACCACCAGCTCCCGGGATAGGGGGCGCAAAAAACTCTACCTCGCCACCTTTGGATGTCAGATGAACGATTATGACTCCCAAAGGATAGCTCAGGTCCTCCACGAGCAATACGCACTGACATCAGAACCTGATAATGCGGATCTGATCCTTATAAATACTTGCTCAATCAGGGAAAAGGCGGAAAATAAGGTCTACAGTCTTGTCGGCCGCTTAAAAAAGTTCAAGAAACAAAAGCCCGGTTTGATTATTGGTATTGCAGGTTGTGTTGCCCAGCAGGAAGGTGATCGTCTTTTAAAGCGTCTGCCATTTGTTGACCTGGTATTCGGACCACAGTGCCTTTACAGTTTGCCTGACATGCTAAAGCACGTAGAAAACGGCATGGGGGCTGTCTTGCGTACTGAACTCAAGAATGATTTTTTGATACCCCTGGTTACTGCCCCTCTGCCTGAGCCCAACCCTGTCCAGGCATTTGTGACTATCATGCAAGGTTGTGACAACTTTTGCGCCTTTTGCGTGGTTCCCTATGTGCGGGGACGCGAAGTCAGCCGTCCATCTGAGGACATCCTGGCTGAAATAAAGCAAATACTGGATGAAGGGGTAAAAGAAGTTACGCTCTTGGGTCAAAATGTAAACTCCTATGGTAAAAAAACAGGTTCCACCCACAGTTTTTCCTGTCTTCTCCGTATGGTGAATGAAACTCCGGGTTTGAAACGTCTGAGGTTTACAACGAGTCACCCGAAAGATATTTCCCTTGATTTGATGAAATGCTTCAGGGATCTTGATACCCTCTGCGAACACCTGCACCTACCGGTACAATCAGGTTCCACCACGGTTCTAAAACGCATGAACCGCCGTTACACCAGGGATCAATATCTGGCAATAGTGGATAAGCTTAAGTCTTTCTGCCCGGACATTACTCTCACCACCGACCTGATTGTGGGCTTTCCAGGTGAGACTGACAAAGACTTTAAGGACACCATGTCCCTGCTTCAGACTGTAGAATTCGATCAGCTTTTCGCTTTTAAATACTCACCCAGACCCCTTACCCGTGCAGCCCGGTTTGATGATCATATTCCTGAAAAAATCAAGGCGGAACGTCTTGAAACAGTGCTTGAACTCCAGAAAGAAATCGGGCTTGCGCGCCATAAATCTTTGGAAAACCAAAAAAAGGAAGTTCTTGTGGAAGGCATCAGTAAAAAAAATCCTAAGGAACTCAGAGGTAGAACTAGGGGCAACCATGTGGTAAACTTCCCCGGGTCTCAAGAACTTATTGGAAAATTTGTTACTGTGAAAATAATCAAGGCATGCTATCATTCCTTAAGAGGAAAAATTTTGATCCCTTGAAAGGAGAGGCTAATTAGCGCCCTTCGGGCGAGCTGTTAGCTGTTAAGCTATGATCTGCTTACAAGCTATGTTAGTTCTAAGGCTT
Source organism: Thermodesulfobacteriota bacterium (assembly GCA_003645605.1). Lineage (GTDB taxonomy): Bacteria > Desulfobacterota > Dissulfuribacteria > Dissulfuribacterales > UBA3076 > UBA3076. Next base: position 5,369 of record QNAY01000005.1, on the reverse strand, counting down.
TATTCCGGTTTATCCGGGCAGGGAAACTATTAGCACTTTTCGGAGAAATCATGTCAAATATTTCCATGTATGTACACGCAATAACCTTGGACGCTGACTCCAAATCTCCCATACTTATTCTGAAAGAAGAAAACGGGGAAAGGACCTTGCCAATCTGGATTGGTCTGCTGGAAGCCACCGCAATTGCCACAGAGATGGAAAAGATCGAATTTGCAAGGCCGATGACCCATGATCTTTCAGTAAATCTTTTAAAGAAAATGGAAATAAAGATACCAAGGATCGAGATATCCGATCTCAAGGATAATACCTATTACGCCCTGATAACCCTCAAGCAGGGAGACCGCGTGCTAACTGTAGATGCAAGGCCAAGTGATGCTGTAGCCATTGCCCTGAGGGCTGATGCCCGGATTTTTGTAAACGAGTCTGTACTCAGAATAACTCAGCCCACTAAAGGAACATTATTAAAAATTGAAGAAAGAACTCCTAAGGAAGAAGAGAGGTGGGGGAAACTTCTGGAAGAGATGGATCCCGCCGCAGTTAGATATAAAATATGATTACACTGCAAAAACCTGAAATGTTGATGTTTGACCTCCACTGCCACAGTCTTTTCAGTGACGGAGAGCTTATACCCTCTGAGCTGGTAAGACGTGTGGAAATCCTGGGCTATAAGGCCATAGCCATTACCGATCATGTCGACTCGTCCAACTTTGATTTCATAATTCCCAGATTGATCAAAGCAGCAAAAGACATCAACCGTTATAGTTCCACAAAACTCATACCCGGTGTGGAGCTTACCCATGTTCATCCTGATCTGATTGCCCCATTGGCAAAAGAATCCAGGCATCTGGGAGCTGATATACTGGTCTGCCACGGGGAAACCATTGTGGAGCCTGTCTGCCCGGGGACTAATCGGGCCGCTATTGAGGCAGGCATTGATATACTTGCTCACCCAGGGCTGATCTCTGAAAAAGACGTGGAACTGGCAGTCCGAAATGGTACTTTTCTTGAAATCTCCGGTCGGAAAGGTCACAGCTTCACAAACGGCCACGTAGCCAAGCTTGCCAAAGCTCGTGGCGCGAAACTTATAATCAACTCGGATGCCCACGCCCCGGATGACTTTATGAGCGCTGAAAGGGCACGGAAAGTAGGTCTTGGTGCAGGGCTTAAAGCAGAGGAAGTTGAGTCAATCTATGAAGTGGCTTGGAACTGGGTCCGTTCTTTGTAAGCGTTCACAGGGCACCGCATCTGCTTTGTTGTCGGGCACTTGAAATACAGGAATACGTCTGCGTACCCGTACGCCTCGCATCTGCAACACCCTGCAAACGCTTACAGTTCGGTGAGTTGCGGTAAAACGGGCATTGTAACCCCGTGAACGGTTACAGTTCCTTGATCTGAACTCAAATGCTCATGTATGCTCCGGGCCAACTCTTTGGAAATCCCAGGCACTTTATTGATTTCTTCCGAGGATGCATGGCGCACCCTGGTCAGACTTCCAAAATGCTTTAAAAGCGCCTGTTGCCGTTTTGGACCTACACCTGAAATTTCACTGAGACGTGAATGTAGTCTCTTGGCATCCCGTTTTTTTCGGTGAAAATTAATCCCGAACCGGTGAGCCTCATCCCTCACCTGTTGCAGAAATAACAGTACCGGATGATGCCGTGGCAAAATCAAGGGCTCAAACCATCCGGGACGGAAAATTTTCTCCCCTTCATCCCTGATCTCCTTGGCAAGGGCCACAAAATCAAATTTCCCCAAAAGGCCCGCGGAATCCGCCACTTCAACAGCTTGTCTGAGTTGCCCACGGCCTCCATCTATCAGGAACAGGTCGGGCAGATCTCCTCTCTCCTTCCCCATGGCGATTCTCCTTATCATTACTTCCCTGATCATTGCGTAATCGTCTGTACCTCTGACTCCTTTGATATTGTAATGTCTGTAGTCTTTTTTGCTTGGTTGCCCTTTGTAGAAAGCCACAAGACTTCCGACAGGAAGTTCTTCTCCTGTTATAGAGATATCCACGCCTTCAACTTTTTCAGGTACATATTTTAGATTCAGCACATCCATCATAATACCGGCCTTTTCCTGCCATGCCTCGTGTTGCCTCTCAAGGGAAATCATGGCCTGCCCGGCATTTGTTTCGGCCATCTCAAGCAGTCTGCATTTTAGACCTCTTGCCGGCCTTCTGAGCAATACTGTTCTGCCGGCCATGTCGAATAGCCATTTTGCAATCAGACCGGAATTTTCTACCTCTTTTGGAAGAATTATCTCCTTTGGCACAGGACTCTCTTGATAAAATTGACGAATGAATACAGATAGTATTTCCTGATCCGTCTCCTCAACAACTCTGTTCAAATGGTGTATCTCCTGGCCCTGCACTACTCCGTCCCGCACCCTGAGTACAGCCAATGTTGAGATATCTCCACTGCGAGCGAGACCGATAATGTCCCAATTGGCGTGTATATCTGCCACTATTGACTGTTTCTCGGCAACTTTCTCAATGGCACAGATCTGATCTCTCAAGATCGCGGCCTTTTCAAACTCAAGTGCCTCTGAGGCCTCCTCCATCTGTGATCTCAAAATCTTAAGAAGCGGACCTGTCCTGCCATTGAGAAATAGCTTTACCCGCCTTACCTGATCAGCATAATCCTTTTCTGATATAGCCCCCACGCACGGGGCCGAACAGCGCCCGATCTGATGTAACATGCAGGCACGAACCCTGGTCCTCATGGATCTGTCAGAGCAAGTTCTAAGCCCAAATATGGAGGAAATGGACCTCATGGTCTCTCTCACCCCCCTTGCAGAAGGATAAGGTCCGAAATAAAGTGCCCCGTCTTTTGCTCGGCGCCGAACAACGCTCAGGCGGGGGAACGGCTTTTTTGTATCAAGTTTGAGAAAGGGATAAGCTTTGTCATCCCGGAGCACGACATTGTATTTGGGCCGGTGTTCCTTTATGAGCAAGGCTTCAAGTATAAGCGCCTCTTTTTCAGTAGCTGTGACTATGATCTCAAATGAACCGGCCAGCTTCATAATCAAGCATGTCTTCGGCAATACAAACGAACCAGGCCTGAGATATGAGGCTAGCCGCTGCCGCAGGTCCTTGGCCTTTCCAACATACAGGACAGTATCCTTTGGGTCTCTGAAGAGATAGACACCTGAGACCCTGGGAATTGTTGCTAAGTTGGTAATATTTGAAATCTCAAAACGGACCGGCTTCACCCTTCTTTTACCCCTTGGGAAAATCATAGGCGTTCACGGAATGTCGCGCCAGACCATATCTGATAACTCTTCTACCAGTTTGTAAACATCCAACCTCCCAAATTTCCAATTTCCAATTTCCAATTTCAATCCGTACACCGGGTGGAGTCAGTGCTTTGCTATAAAGTGGATCGCTTTTTCCCTGCCTATAGAATTTAACGGAGTTAGTTTAATAATTTAATTGACGTTGATTTAATTATCTGAAAAGGAGTTGACCTACAATGAGAAATTGAAAAGGCAAGGCCAACGATCTTTCATCTGCCAAGAGTTTGATTTGTTATTTGGGGTACTACCGGCTTAGCGTCAACGGGAAGGAATTGGCCCGGTATTTCGGTCCCCATGCAAAAAATAATGCTTGATCTGTCGGCAAATTTACGGTAATAATGCTGACTATGTTTACACGTGAGCTAAATAAAATAGAAACCTCAGCTTTTTTGCTTGGGCCAAGAGGAACGGGAAAATCCACCTGGATTCAGGAAAACTATAAGAAGGATAATGCCGTTGTTTACGATCTTTTGAACACCACGGAATTAATCCGTCTCAGCCGGGATCCGTCCCTGCTTTACCAGGAAACCGCTCATTTACCTTCCGGTTCATGGGTTATCGTAGATGAAATTCAAAAAGTGCCGGCCTTGCTCAATGAGGTACACAGAATAATTGAAGAGAAAAAAATCAGATTCATTTTATCCGGATCAAGCGCACGAAGACTGAGAGAATCCGGAGTTAATCTGCTGGCCGGCAGGGCTCTTACTTACAACCTTTTTCCTTTGGTGTCCAAAGAGGTCGGTTTTGAACTTGATTTGGACAAGCAGATCGCTTTCGGTATGCTTCCAAGTTCATTTTTAGCAGCAAATCCTAAGAAATACCTGCAGGCATACACAGAAACCTATTTGAAAGAAGAGATCAGGGAAGAAGCATTAACAAGAAATTTTGGCAATTTTGCCCGCTTTCTGGAAATAGCCGCCTGTCAAAACGGACAGCTCACCAACACAACGGCCATCGCGAGAGATGCAGGGGTGGCACGACAGACAGTTCATGGCTATTTTGAGATATTAATCGATACGCTGATCGGCTATTGGCTCGCCCCCTGGAAACTTAAAAGGGCCACCAAGCAGGTGAGCCATCCAAAATTCTACTTTTTCGATTCCGGTGTGGTCAGGGCCTTGTCCGGTCGACTGCCTTATCCTGCAACACCTGAAGAATCAGGGCCATTATTCGAATGTCTTATAATCAACGAAATAAGAGCATACGTTCACTACATAGAGCTGGATTACCCTCTGTATTTCTGGAGAAGTCAGAACGGAGTAGAAGTGGATATCCTTCTTGAAACGTCAAAAGGTTTTGTAGCCATCGATCTGAAAAACGGCACCAGATGGGAGAAAAAATTCAACCGGGGGATGCACAGATTATCAGAGGAAATAGGCAAAAACAAAGTTACATGTTTTGGAGTTTTTAGAGGTAAAAGGCACATCATGATCGATAATGTCATAATCTATCCTGCGCTTGATTTTTTAAGACGTTTATGGAGTGGCGAAATAATTGATGGATAAATTGTGAGCGCTAAAACCCCACCTATTCGGTCCTGTGCGAATTTCGGAATCCCGTCCCTAAACTCGCAGGTGACGGAGCAAGCTTGCTTGTGCAGACACCGAGAAATGCCCCGGATACCGCCATCAGGCAATGACATATAGCCGATCGCAAGTTAGAGTATCAAATTTTGTAACCGTTAACGGGATTACAACGCCCGTTTTACCGAAATCCACTGAACTGTAAGCGTTTACAGGGTGCTGCAGATGCAAGGCGTACGGGTACGCAGACGTACTCCCTGTACTTCAAGTGCCCGACAACAAAGCAGATGCGGTGCCCTGTGAACGCTTACCAAATTTTTAACGCAAGGAACGGCATTATGGATGAAATAGGCACTAATTTGAACTGTGATTTGCCTAATGATTTCGACAAAAATAAAACGGTGAGATATGGGTAGATATGGGCTAGGCCTGCCCTTTACCCCTAATTAAACCTGGACTTTCTTTTCTGTGTTGCATATACTGGTGGCATGGAAACACAAAATCAAATTAAACGGACACTCACGCAACCCGAGGCCATCGAGCATATCT
>QNAY01000004.1 GCA_003645605.1 Thermodesulfobacteriota bacterium | reverse complement strand
TTTTGTCATTTCGACCGTAGGGAGAAATCTTTAATGCCTGTATTTTCAGTACGATAAGATTTCTCGCTTTGCTCGAAATGACAGTTTTGGTTAGTTTTCGTTCAGACACTAATTAGAAATAACCCCCAACGGGTTCACTTTGTTGAATCCCCAAAGGGTGCAGCAAAGCTGAATTCAACAGGGTAAAAGTTTGTAATAGTAAAACATCCTGTAATCATTAAACTAATAGCTAACAGCTAAAGGCTAATAGCTCAACTTAGGTGATAGAGATCAGAATGAGTTTTCCTTATAAAGATAAGAAAATTTTGTTCCTTTTTGTCCTGGCTGGGTTTTTGATCATTACCACATCGTTTGTTGGTTGCTTTTGGCAGAGCAACAATGTCAATAGCGAATATGACATTGATTCGTCCAGGCTTTCTCAACAACAGAGCCGTGACTACTATTCCCGGCAAAGCCCTCTGTGCAGGGGCATAATTCTTGACAGGACAGGAGCAATATTCGCCGTAAGCCAAAAGACAATCTCTGCCTTAGCAAGGCCTTCCAAGTTGCCGCAAGTTGATGATTGGGCACCACAGGTATCAGAAATTCTTGGCCTTGATCCTAATGCTGTGACAAAACTGCCGGCGGAGGAACAGGGCGTTATCCGTCTAAAAGACGGCATTTCCGTAGAACAAGGCCTGAAGCTGAAAGACATGCGGCTTAAGGGAATAGAAATATCGGAAAAATATAAAAGGGTATATCCTTGCGGTTCACTGGCTTCTCCGGTTTTGGGATTTGTCGATCACGGCGGCAGGGGCCTTGAGGGAATTGAATACACATATGACAGCCTTTTAAGCCACACTAATGTGTCACAAATTCACGCAGGTGGACAGGAACTTACGCTTACCCTTGAAAAAAATATTCAGTCATCAGCGGAAAAAGAGCTTGGCAGGCAGATGAAAAGGCTTAAGGCCGATAAAGGCTGTCTTGTTATAATGAGTGTTGAAAACGGTGAGATCCTTGCCCTTGCCAGCAAACCTTCCTGGGACCCGGAACGTTTTTGGGAACTACCTGCGACGAATATTACAAATTACTCTCTGCAAGATAATGTTGACCTGATGGTCCTTGCGCCTCTCTTGAACTGGATGTTTGAACAAAGTGAGCTGGCAAAATCAGAAGGTCAGTCTTTGGACGAAATGGCCCGGAAGTGGCAATGGGAGACTTTGGGTAAAGGTCTGGTCCTGTGGAGTCCCTGGGCTGAACAGGAGCTGAAAGATTTTGTCTCTTATGACGGCCTGTCAAGGGATCTCTGGGGTCTGGGGTTTGGTCAGTCTACAGGTATTGATCTTCCGGGTGAAGGCCAAGGCAGTCTTTCTTCAGCCCTGCCGAGTTCACGAAATTGCTTCTTGCGCCGGGGTATTACAGCCAGTCCGATCCAGATTCTCAGGGCCTTCTCCGCCCTGATAAATGGGAATATATTGGTGACACCACATGTAGCTTTACAAAGCCCTGATGAATTCTTGACATCCGAGTCTTCTGTGAAGGACCAAAGGCAGACCAAAATCCCCTGGTTAACAGAAGAGCTCATACTAAAATTGCGGAAAAACCTCGCGGTCAGAGGAGGGCCTTCTCTTGCGAGCATCAGGTGGAATGAACAGTCTGAGCAGATATCCACTCAATTTCCAGCCCAGGTAACCGCCCTGGGATTCTGGCCCGACAAATCACCTAAAGTAAGTTATATTGTTTTGCTTGACGGCGTAAAAATTGATCCTCGTGAACGCCGGGGCACTTTAGGGCGAGCACTAATAGTAGTAAAACAGGCTGCACAGATACCATTGAAAGACAAATGGCGAACAGTGAAAAGCCAAGAGACCAAAAAAGAACTCTCCAGGATGCCGAATCTTAAGGGAAAATCCGTAAGACAGGCCTTGGATATTCTGCAATCCATAGGCATTTTCACCAAACTCAAAGGTGTAGGGACTGTGATCGCACAGAAACCAAGATCAGGAACACCTCTTAAGGCTGTGAAGGTCTGCAGTATAACCTGCAAATGATGTTTGGTAACATGCGGCAAGAAAGGACATTGCGGGATATGTTGGAAGTGCTGAGACCTGCTGCTTCTATATCACCTAAGCTGGATGACGTAAAAATCAAGGGCATATCCGCAGACTCCAGGCAGGTAAATCAGGGATATATATTTGTGGCAATTCCCGGCACTGAACTTGATGGAAGACAATTTATCAATGATGCCGTGGTGAAAGGAGCCTCTGCCCTGTTAATGCCAAACCAAGATGTCCATCGTTACGTCAAGACCGTTCCTGGAGCACTTCCTGTTATAGGAGTGGACGACCCCAGGCTTTCAACCGGTCTTCTGGCAAGTGCCTTTTATGGAAATCCCAGTAAAAAAATGGCCCTTATAGCCATCACTGGTACTAATGGTAAAACTACGATCACATACCTCCTGGAAGGCATTTTCAGTAAAGCCGGTCTGAATCCTGGTGTAATCGGGACTATAAACCAGAGACATTGGGGCATAGAGATACCTTCTGAACTCACTACCCCTGATGCCATAAAACTGCAGGAGATCCTGGCCGACATGTCGGAGCAAGGGGCAAAGGCAGTGGCCTTAGAGGTATCTTCCCACGCCCTTGACCAGCAGAGGATCTCAGGGTGCAGTTTCGCTGCGTCTATTTTTACCAATCTGGGCCGCGATCACCTGGATTACCATAGAGACATGGAACAATACTTCCAGGCCAAAGTAAAATTGTTTTTGGAGTATCCCTCTGATACGGCAATCATCAACATTGATGACTTGTATGGAAGGCGCCTGTGGGAGATACTACAAAGGAAAAAGATCAGTTATGGTCTCAGTCCTGATGCCGGGGTAAGACCTGAGTTCCAGTCAATCAATATTGATGGAATAACAGGTAAGCTTGCCACGCCCAAAGGGCCTGTTTCCATAAAATCCAAGCTTCTAGGTCTGCACAATCTATACAATATCCTTGCAGCAGTAGCGACTTCAATCACCATTGGGATAGATCCCGACCATATTCAGACCGGCATAGAATCAATAATGCGTATTCCGGGAAGACTCGATCCTGTGCATACCCCCCAGGGAGTGACCGCCCTTGTAGACTACGCCCACACTCCTGACGCCCTTGAAAGTGTTCTGAACTGCCTTATTCGATTAGGGCCCAAGCCTCTGATTTGCGCAATCGGCTGTGGAGGAGACAGAGACAGGGGCAAGCGTCCTCTCATGGCGCAGGCAGCCGCTTCACTGGCAGATATTGTTGTGCTGACCTCGGACAATCCCCGCACTGAAGACCCTCTTGCCATACTCGATCAGATGTTGAACGGCCTCAGAGACCTTCCTTCCCATCACCCTGCAAACAAAGCTGAAGTGAAGGTAATTCCAGACAGAAGGGACGCTATTTTATGGGCAGCAGAAAAAGCGCGGCCCGGTGCCTGTCTGCTCGTGGCCGGGAAAGGACATGAAACCTACCAGATAATCGGCAACGAACGACTTGCCTTTGACGATAGAGAAATATTGAAAGAGGCTTTTGGGGCAAAACGCAAGATTCAAGGTTCAGGGTTCAGGGTTCAAGGTTCAAGGAATAAAAGACAAGAGTCGAAGGTAGAGGATCCTGAGGGTCGGGGATTTCGATTAAAGGCTTCTCAGGTGGCAACAGCTATTGGAGCCATGGTCCTTTCGGGTGACCCGGATACAGCAATCCACGGAATATCAACAGATTCCAGATCAGTAAGAAAAGGGAATATTTTCTGGGCACTTTCAGGGGACCGTTTCAACGGTCATGATTTTGTCCTTGACGCTATAAAAAAAGGGGCCATCGGCGCAGTAGTCAGCTCGACCTTTGAATTTCGACATACGAATTTCGACCTTCGCCGGCGTCCAGTCCTGCTGCAAGTCCAGGATTCGTTGAAGGCCCTGGGAGATTTCGCAGCATGGTATAGGGAACACCTTGGAATCAAGGTAGTCGGCATTACGGGCAGTTGCGGCAAGACCACTACAAAAGAACTGATTTTCTCGATCATGGGGAAAAAATGGAAAGTGGCTAAAACCCCTGGGAATTTTAACAACCTTATCGGACTCCCGCTCAGCCTGCTTTCGGCCAAGTCTGATGATTCCTGGGCAGTGCTGGAAATGGGAACGAACCAACCGGGAGAAATACACCGGCTGTGTGAAATTGCCAAGCCACAAGTGGGCCTTATTACTACCATACAGCCTGCCCACCTTGTCGGCCTTGGGGATATAAAGCAAGTAGCCAGGGAAAAATGGGAACTTTGGAAAGCCCTTTCCCAAACAGGTGTGGCAGTGGTGAACCTTGACGACCCCCTGGTGATGGAAGGGGCCAAAGATCTAACGTGTCAGGTAGTGGGCTATTCCATGGGACAAAAGGCCTTGCCATCTTCAAATCACCAAATCACCAAATCACCAAATCACCAAATCACCTGCCTGTCCTGGACCCCGGGCGGGCATGGCACTTTGCTGGATCTGGATATTGCAGGAAGCAGACTCTCTGTTGATCTTCCACTTATAGGAAGAACAAATGTGCAAAATGCGGTTGCAGCCGCAGCTACCGGCCATGCAGTGGGGCTGACACCGGCCAGGATCAAGCAAGGGCTGGAGGAAGTAAAACCGGTTCCAGGCCGCCTTTTTCTGAAAAATCTTGGGCCTAAATGGAGGCTGATAGACGATTCTTATAATGCAAACCCAGGCTCCATGAGAGCGGCTCTTGAGACTCTCGATCTTTGGAGCAAAGGCGAAAAAAAGATAGCGATCCTGGGAGACATGCTGGAACTCGGAGATGCGGCCTACGACTTCCATCAGGATCTTGGACGACTTGCAGAAAATACGGGGGTTGATCTTCTAATCTTCGTAGGCCAATTCGCGGATGCTGTTTCCAAAACCGCCCAAAAGGCCGGTATTTCGCAAAAGGCTATTCGTATCTTCCCCAATACGGAGGATTTGCTTTCCTGGATGGAATCGGCCGCTCTTGACTGCATGCCCTCCCCGGCAACCACACTGGTAAAGGGATCACGGGCCATAGGCCTTGAGAGAGCTGTGGATGCCCTTATCAGGCATCTGAGAGAGGAATAGGTTAATGCTCTTTCATCTGCTATATCCCCTCCACGATATGTGGCCTATATTTAATGTTTTTCGCTACATCACATTCAGGACAATATATGCGGCTGTTACCGCCCTCTCAATAATATTGTTTTTTGGACCTTGGTTTATGAGACGCATGTGTGCAATGCAGATGGGCCAGGTCATCAGGGACGACGGGCCGGCAAATCATCATGCAAAAACCGGGACACCAAGCATGGGGGGCATATTAATCATTGTGTCCATCCTGGTCGCCACACTCCTGTGGGCCGACCTAAGGAATCTGTACGTATGGATAAGCATTTTAATTCTTGTCGGTTACGGCACAATAGGCCTTGCGGACGATCTGCTGAAGATCAGAAAACAGAACAGCACAGGTCTGTCCGGCAGGTGGAAGCTCGTCTGGCAGACAGTCTTTGTACTTTTAGCCGCGTGTATAATTGCCGCACATGGTAAGTGGGATACCCATCTTAGTATCCCGTTCTTTAAGAACTTTCAGCCTGATCTCGGGATTATGTACGGTGTTTTCGCTCTGCTTGTGGTCGTAGGGACCTCCAATGCGGTTAATCTGACCGACGGTCTGGACGGACTTGCTACCGGCCCTTTCATAATAGCTGCATCAGTCTACGCCCTGTTTACATATCTGGCCGGCCATTCGACTCTTGCCCAGTACCTCCAGATTCCTTCGGTTCCGGGCGCAGGAGAGCTTGCAGTGTTTTGTGGCGCAATGGTAGGGGCCGGTTTGGGTTTCCTCTGGTATAATACCTATCCTGCAGAGATCTTCATGGGAGATGTAGGTTCCCTTGCTGCGGGCGGTGCCCTGGGAACAGTGGCCGTTCTCTCAAAGCAGGAAATGCTGCTTGTCATTGTAGGTGGAATTTTCGTAGTTGAGGCATTATCCGTAATTCTTCAGGTTTTTTACTTCAAAACAACAGGAGGCAAGAGGATCTTCCGTATGGCTCCCATCCATCATCACTTTGAGCTTAAGGGATGGAAAGAACCAAAGGTCATTGTGAGATTCTGGATAATTTCTATATTGCTGGGGCTGGTAGCAATCAGCACGCTCAAGCTAAGATAATGAATTTAGTGATTTGGTGATTGAAATGTAATTTCTCAATAAGTCCGGGTAGCAGTCACTAGATTCCGGCTTTCGCCGGAATGACAGGCGCTTACACCCAATCGTCATTCCGGCGAAAGCCGGAATCTAGTGGATAGCCGCAAAGTATGATTTGCCCGAACTTATTGAGAAGTTACATTGAAATGTCTGTGTGTGTCTGTGGCTAATGAATTACTGATTTGGTGATTGAGTGGAACTGAAAGGCAAAAGAGTAACGATATTGGGCATGGGGGTATCCGGGCGGGCGGTTGCCGGATGGCTCGTCTCTCAAGGGGCACAAGTCATGTGCAGTGACTTGAATCCCCTGAATAAGTGGCCTAAGGGCCTGGCAGGCTGGTGTGATAAAAATAGCGTCGGAGTGGAGACAAAAAAACATAAGGTAGAGACCTGCCTTTCATCCGACCTGATAGTGGTTAGCCCTGGTGTTTCACCTGACATTCCTGCCCTTGAGGCAGCACGCAGGTCCAACATCCCTGTGGTTGGAGAACTGGCCCTTGCGGCATCCTTCTGGAAAGGACCTCTAATCGGCATCACCGGCACAAACGGAAAAACCACTACTACCATGCTTGTGGATGAGATGCTAAAAAAGGCCAATGTGCCCCATGTAAGGGCTGGGAACATTGGAACACCATTATCTGCACTCATTGAAGAACATACTGAGGAAACTATCGCGGTTTTAGAGATTAGCAGCTTCCAGTTGGATTACTTCCCAAGGACCAGATATTTTCCTTTCACTCCTCCAAGGTTCAAAACAGCAGCATGGCTCAATCTTGCGCCGGATCACCTTGATCGCTACCAGGACATCAAAAGCTACGGAGAGAGCAAGGCAGCAATCTATGACTTCCAAAGGCCTGAAGATTGGGCCATTCGCAACATGGACGACAAGAAACTGGAAACGTGGAAGGACAGAGGACGCGCCAGAAGGCTCTACTTCGGGATGCTTCGCCCCGGAGTTCCCGGGGCCGGGCCGGATACCTCTTTGAAAAAAATCAACATCATGTGGCCTGATAATAAATGGGAGGAATATGACTTAGAAAGCTGGTCCCCAAGGGGTCGACATAATATTGAAAACCTGGCTTGTGCCATACTCCTTTCACGCCTGGCAGGTGCAGGTGCAGGTGCCGTGCAGTCTGTTATCCAAAGCTTCAAAGCGGCACATCACAGACTTCAGTGGGTGGTTCAAAATGCGGGCATCGACTATTATGACGACTCCAAGGCTACCAATGTCGCGTCTGTACTTCGCGCGCTGGAGTCCATAGATCAGCCAATAGTGCTCATCGTGGGTGGCCGCAGTAAGGGTGAAAATTATGCCTCCCTGGCCGAAGCCACAAAAAAGGCGCATATTCGTGGTGCGATTGTTATAGGCGAAGAGGCCAAGGCGTTTGAAAAAGTCCTAAGTAAGGTAATGCCTGTTATCCAGGTGCTTGGAACAAAAAACGGCAAAAAGACTATGAGAAAAGCTGTGGAGAAAGCAACGTCCCTGGCTGAGCCCGGTGATGCCATACTTCTTTCCCCGGCCTGCTCCAGCTTTGATATGTTCAAAAACTATGAAGAACGTGGCATGGCCTTTCAGGAAGCAACCAGGGAATTTGGTGATTGGGTGATTGAGTGATTGGGTGATTTTAAGAAGGGAATTTATTTAAAAATACATATGCAAGCAGATTGTGAATTTAACTATGAGCCGAGATATATATATGCACAAAACAATCACCAAATCACCAAATCACCAAATCACTCAATCCCCCAATCACTCAATCACCAAATTAGTCGTGGCTGGTGGTGGCACGGGTGGACATGTTTTTCCCGGAATTGCCGTAGTTGAGGCCATGGAGTCCCATGGCCGTATAGATGTTATGTGGATAGGCACAGGCCGCCCGGTGGAAAAAAAAGCACTCTCAGGGCGTAAATGGGATTACCGAATCCTGAACACAAGGCCTCTCAGGGGCTCAGGCCTTGCAGCAACCATGCGTTCTCTGGCTGGACTTCCTTTCTCCACGATCAGGGCTTGTTCGTGGCTTAAATCATTCAGGCCTCATGTGGTACTGGGCGTCGGGGGATATGTCTCCGGGCCTGCACTTCTTGCAGCGCGAATGTTGCGGATACCCGCAGCCCTCCATGAGCAGAACCTTATCCCCGGGCTCACAAATCGTTTGGCCTCCAGGTTCGCAAAGACAGTGTTTGTGAGCTTTAAAGAAACTGTTAAATACTTTCCAAAAAACAGGGTAATTTTTACTGGAAATCCCATACGGAAAAACATAATTCAATCACTAAATCACCAAATCACCAAATCATTAGCCACAGACCCACACAGACCCACACGGACATTTCAATCACTAAATCACCAAATCACTAAATCACTAAATCTCTTGGTCCTGGGAGGCAGTCAGGGTGCCAGATGCCTGAATCGGCTTGCTGGTTCGGCCATACAGGTTTTGTGGCAATCCGGTTTTCATTTGGAAATTATTCACCAAACCGGCAAGCTGGATGTGTCACATGTTGAGAAATTTTACAAGGATGCAAACATTCCGGCCAAAGTGACCCCATTTATCCCTAACATTAGTGAATCCTATTCCTGGGCAGACTTGGTTATCTGCCGGGCCGGAGCAGGTACTCTGGCTGAGCTCACAACCTTGGGAAAGCCCTCGATCCTCATTCCATATCCCTGGGCAACTGACAGCCATCAGGATGCCAATGCCAGAGAACTGACTGAAGCCGGGGCTGCCAAATACTTCCTAGAAGAAGAAATCGGTGCTATAAAACTGGCGGGAGAGATACAGTCTTTGCTGGAGAATCCCCAAAAGCTCATCAATATGGGAGAAAATGCTCGAAAACTTGGAAAACCTACGGCAGCTACAGAGATAGCCTCTACACTGATAGAGATGGCCGGACATACTTTTTCATATTCTGAAACAGAAACTAATACATTGAAAGGTTCTACAGTACGTAACCATGTATAAAAAACAACATATGCATTTTGTAGGAATCGGCGGAATAGGCATGAGCGGCCTTGCAAAGGTCCTTCTTAATCTTGGATATAGAGTCACGGGTTCTGATTTGCGTGAGACTGAAATCACCAGGTCTCTCAGAAAACTGGGAGGCACAATTTACAGGGGCCACGCTTCTGAAAATATTCAGGGTGCCGACGTGGTGGTGATTTCCTCTGCTGTCAGAGAAAACAATCCTGAGGTTCAGGGGGCTTATTTTGCCAAAATTCCGGTCATACCAAGGGCTGAAATGCTTGCGGAATTGATGCGGCTTAAGAAGTTCGGCATAGCAGTGGCTGGGGCCCATGGAAAGACCAGTACGACTTCTATGATTTCTTCTGTGCTTCGCGCCGGTGGACTTGATCCAACGGTCATCATAGGAGGAAAGGTGAATGGCCTGGGAAGCAATGCCTGTTGGGGACAGGGCGAGTTCCTTATAGCAGAAGCCGATGAGAGTGACGGAAGCTTTTTGCGCCTTACACCAAGCATAGCTGTAGTAACCAATATAGACAAGGAACACCTGGACTATTATACAGACCTGAATGCCATAATCCGGTGTTTTCTGGATTTTATAGACAAAGTCCCTTTCTATGGTCTTGCCATACTCTGCGGAGATGACCCCTACCTCAGAGAAATGCTCCCGGCAGTAAAAAAACGGGTAATGACTTATGGGACAGGACCTGAGTCTGATCTGCAGGCCAGAGATATCACCTTTGAAGGCCTGGGAGTATCCTTCAATGCCTGGTGGCAAAACTCTGAACTCGGCGAGATACAACTCAAGGTCCCCGGGCTGCACCATGTAAGAAATTCCCTGGCTGCAATGGCCCTGGGGCTTGAACTTGAGATACCCTTTCATAAGATCCAGGCTGGTCTTATTTCATATGAAGGCGTAAGCAGACGATTTGAGATACTGGGTGAAACAGAGGGAGTAACAGTAGTAGATGACTACGCACACCACCCTACTGAGATACAGGCCACCCTATCGGCTGCCAGGGCATGTTGGCCTGAACGCCGGCTCGTGGTCCTTTTTGAACCCCACAGGTACAGCAGAACCCAGACATTAATGGACGATTTCACCACGGCCTTCGGGGAAACTGATGAACTATGGCTGACGGAAATCTATCCAGCCAGTGAAACTCCTATAGTAGGAGTCAGCGGAAAACGTCTGGCAAGAAACATCAGGGATAAACGTGGTGGACCCGTGCACTATGTGGAGTCCTGCAAGGACCTTCCTCATGCAATTGTACCAAGCCTGCAGGAGGGTGATGTGGTCATGACTCTTGGAGCCGGTGCCATAGGGCGTATTGGACCAAAAATTCTGGACATGCTTAAGACAAAGGAGTCAGCGTTTGCTCTCTAAGGATCTGGAAAGGATAAAAGATCTTCAGGTGCGCAAGAATGTTCCGCTTTTACCGCTAACAAGCTTTCGCATAGGCGGGCCTGCGCATCTATTCCTGGTTCCACGGACCTTGAAGGCCCTTGAACATACCATTTTTTATCTCGGTAATCGTTCTATATCCTATAAGGTGCTGGGCCAGGGGAGCAACCTGTTGATCAGCGATAAAGGAGTGAAGCTGGTCATGTCCCTGGCAGCCCTGAATCGTATCCATTCCACTCCCGGCCATACCTTTAAAACAATAGTGTCTGTAGAGGCAGGATGCAGGTTGAAGTCCCTTATTTCCTGGTCCATACACAATAGCCTGTGTGGTCTTGAGAATCTTTCCGGCATTCCGGCCAGTGTAGGTGGGGCCATATCCATGAATGCCGGCACTAACAAGTGCTCAATGGCGGAAGCGATAGACGCTGTACAATTTACAGGCCCGGACGGGAGTTGCTGGTTCCAGAGAAATCAATTGCAATTTGATTACAGGTCTTTCAGACTGCCGGACAAGGCCCTTATCTCTGCCGCAAGAATTCAACTTGACAAAAGCAGCCCCGATCAGATCAAGCGCAATGTCAGAAACGTGATGCGCAAACGGAGAACCACCCAGCCTATAGGAAAACCAAACGCAGGGTGCGTTTTTAGAAATCCCCCGGGAGATTCAGCAGGAAAGCTCATAGACCAATGTGGACTCAAAGGTCTTAGAATCGGGGATGCTGAGGTATCCAAAAAGCATGCGAACTTTATTGTAAATCGTGGAAAAGCCAGTGCCGTACAGGTAATGGACTTGCTGGAAATCATTAGAGAGCGTGTAAAAAAAGAGGCTGATGTAGGACTTGTCCCGGAAGTATCTATTTGGGGTATGGAAACATGAAAATCAGAAGACCGTCTTCAGAATTCAGGTCTTCAGCACGTAGCTCCGGCTCGCGGACCAAGTCTGTCAAACCGGTATCTTCCATATCGTGGCTTATCAATTCTAAAATATTGGTCGGCATAGCCGTAATGTGCATTGTGCTTGTAGGTTTTTTTATGTGTCGGCATTGGGCAAGTCAATCTGATCTTTTCAGGGTTTGTCAGGTCCTGGTGAAAGGCTGCGATCGCGTCACAGAAGAGGAGGTTTTGCAACTGAGCGATGTGACCGCCCAAGACAATCTTTTGTCTCTCGATCTGAAATCAATTGCAACGTCCATAGAGGCACATCCCTGGGTCCATACGGTTAAAGTTAAGAAAAAATTGCCGGATCACCTGATTATTACGATCAAAGAATGTACTCCGGTAGCCCTGTTGAATTCTGATAAAATGTATTTGGTTGATGAACAAGGTGAAATTATCGATAAACTTTCAACAGAAGACCCGGTCTCTCTTCCCATCATTACCGGGATTGACCCTGAAAACATAAAAAATCACCAAATCACCAAATCACCAAATCACCAAATCCAAAAGGCCATGGAATTAATATCCATGGCAAGTAAAGGCACAAGAACTCTGGGTGTAAACAATATTAGCCAAATAGACATAGCCAAGAAAGATAACTTAACACTCTATACATCTGACAACGGTATTCCTTTTCACTTTGATACTGAAAATCTCCGCGCCCAATTCAGTAAGGCGGAAAAAGTCCTGTATCAACTCTATCGCTCAGGAACATATAAAAAAGCAGCTAAGGTTGATTTGGATTATGGCCCCGGCCAGGCCCTGGTTAGTCTGAAACATTAGGAGAGGAAATGGTGGAGAAACCCGGTAACATGATTGTCGGCCTAGACATCGGCACTACTAAAATATGTACGGTAGTGAGTGAGATCAGCGAAAAGGGTGCTGAGATTATAGGCGTGGGGACTTATCCTTCTATAGGTCTCCGAAAGGGAGTGGTTGTCAATATAGACAACACGGTCGATTCCATACAGAGGTCTATGGAAGAGGCCAAACTCATGGCCGGGTGTGAAATCGGCTCAGTGTTCATTGGTATTGCCGGCAGCCATATAAAGGGATTCAACAGCCATGGGGTGATAGCTGTAAAGGGCCAGGAGGTCTCCCAGGAGGACGTTGACAGAGTCATAGATGCGGCAAGGGCGGTAGCCATACCCCTTGATAGGGAGGTCATACATATTCTGCCACAAGAGTACATTGTGGATGAGCAGGGAGGGATACTGGATCCTGTCGGAATAACCGGGGTAAGGCTGGAAGCCAAAGTACATATAGTGACAGGAGCGGTTACGGCTGCACAGAACCTTATCAAGTGCGCAAACCGGGCAGGGCTTGATGTAGTGGACATAGTTTTCCAGCCCCTTGCCTCAGCCGAAGCAGTCTTAACCCAGGAGGAAAAGGACCTGGGGGTAGCTCTTGTGGATTTTGGGGGTGGCACTACGGATCTTGCTCTATTTACTGAAAGCGCCATCAAACACACAGCAGTGCTGGGACTTGGCGGTAATAACCTCACTAATGACATAGCAGTCGGGTTAAGGACACCCGGTAAAGAGGCTGAACAAATAAAAATAGACCACGGTAGCTGCCTCAACTCTTTGGTAGATAAAGATCAGATGACAGAAGTTCCCAGTGTGGGAGGACGCCAACCCAGGCTTTTGTCCAGGCACATCCTGTCTGAAATACTTGAGCCCAGAGTGGAGGAAATCTTTACCTTGGTTGACCAGGAAATAGAACGGACAGGACTTAAAGAACTACTGGCTTCAGGGGTGGTTATAACCGGAGGCTCCGCCCTTCTGCCTGGAATCGCCGAGATTGCGGATCAGGTATTCCAGTTGCCGACAAGAATCGGCTATCCACAGCGGATTTCCGGCCTGGTGGACGTGGTCAACGGACCCATGTTCGCCACTGCTGTAGGCCTTGTGCTCTATGGCATGGAACATCAGCCCCAACAGAAATTCCGGATAAGAGACGGGAATATATTCAACAGGGTAACCCTTCGCATGAAGTCATGGTTTAAAATTTAAAAACCGGTTGGAGGACTAAGCATATGTCTTTTGAGTTTATAGAGCCAAAACTCACTGCAAAAATAAAGGCAATTGGAGTCGGAGGTGGAGGCGGAAACGCTATAAACAGTATGATAGCCTCCGAACTCAAGGGTGTGGAATTCATAGCTGCAAACACGGATTCCCAGGCCCTTGAAGTGTCCAAGGCCGGCACAAAGATCCAACTGGGTAGAGGACTCACTAAGGGACTGGGTGCAGGAGCAAAACCTGAAATTGGCAGGGAAGCCGCAGAAGAGAGCATAGATGATATCAGGGCAATGCTGGAAGGAAGCGATATGGTCTTCATTACTGCCGGAATGGGTGGAGGCACCGGCACCGGAGGGGCACCTGTTATTGCAGAAATCAGTAAGGAAATGGGTGCTCTTACAGTAGCAGTAGTGACAAAACCATTTTCCTTCGAAGGAAAACGCAGAATTCGCGTTGCTGAAGAGGGAATAGAAGAATTAAAAAATGTTGTAGATACTATAATAACCATTCCGAACGATCGGCTCAGAAGCCTTGCCCAGCCCAACACTCCGATACTGGAGATGTTCCGAAAGGCAGATGAGGTCCTTTACTATGCAGTAAGAGGCATTTCAGACCTCATAGTCCTGAGAGGGTATATAAACGTAGACTTCGCAGATGTTCGCACTGTCACGGCTGAAATGGGGATGGCCCTCATGGGTACAGGTGTTGCCAAAGGGTCACGCAGGGCCTTGGAGGCAGTACAGATGGCCATAGCCAATCCCTTGCTTGAAGATATCTCCATCAGCGGTGC
>QNAY01000003.1 GCA_003645605.1 Thermodesulfobacteriota bacterium | reverse complement strand
TAGTGTCTGAACGAAAACTAACCAAAACTGTCATTTCGAGCAAAGCGAGAAATCTTATCGTACTGAAAATACAGACATTAAAGATTTCTCCCTACGGTCGAAATGACAAAAAGAGGGGTTTTCATTCAGGCACTAAATAGCTTAACAGCTTAACAGCTCGCCCAAAGGGCGCTAGGAGGGAACATGGTCCGAGCCATAGTAGCCGGTGCAGGTGGCCGTATGGGCGGTCGCATTATAAATATAATTCATGAGACTGAAGGTATCACCCTGAGCGCGGCATTTGAACATCCGGACAGCCCTGCTGTCGGACAGGATGCCGGGACGGCTGCGGGACTCAAATTTTTGGGAGTGACCGTGGCAGACAGCCTCGATTCCGTGATAGACCAGGGAGATGTCGTCATAGATTTCACTATTAGCGAAGCCAGTCTGAAGCACTCCCGCATCGCGGCGTCTCACAAAAGACCAATAGTTATAGGTACCACTGGGTTGGCAAAGGATGAGCTTGACGAAATAGGACAACTGGCAAAGGATTTCCCCTGTGTACTCGCACCCAATATGAGTGTAGGGATTAATCTCCTCTACAAGCTGGTTGACACCGCAGCCAAGGTCCTTGGTGATGACTATGATGTTGAAATTGTAGAGGCACATCACAGAATGAAAAAAGATGCTCCAAGTGGCACGGCCCTCCAGTTAGGCAGGGTCATTGCCGCTTCCCTCGGCAGGGATTTCGACGAGGTAGGTCTTTTTGAAAGGCATGGGTTCATTGGTGAGCGGAGCAAAAAGGAAATTGGTATCCAGACCCTTCGATCCGGAGACATAGTCGGCGAGCACACAGTGCTTTTCGGCGGCATAGGTGAACGTATTGAGATCGTGCATAAGGCCTCAAGCCGGGATACCTTTGCAAAAGGAGCAGTAAGAGCAGCCATCTGGATCGTCGAGCAGCCCGCAGGGTTCTATGATATGCAGGATGTCTTGGGGCTCAAGTAATCATTTTTGTAAGCGTTCACAGGGCACCGCATCTGCTTTGTTGCCGGGCACTTGAAGTACAGGGAGTACGTCTGCGTACCCGTACGCCTCGCATCTGCAGCACCCTGTAAACGCTTACAGCTCGGTGGGTTAATGACAAATTGAGGTCTTCTCCATGATTTTTATAAAATCTAAAAGATTACAACAGCTTCCACCATATCTTTTCGTGAAGCTCGACAGAATGAAGGCCGAGGCCCTGGGAAAAGGTATAGATGTTATTGATTTGGGAATCGGTGATCCGGATCTTCCCACACCCAAGTTTATTGTGGAACGGATGATAGCTGCTATTCAGAAAGCGCGGTATCACAGTTATCCATCATCTTCCGGTATGCTTGACTTCCGGAAGGCAGCAGCCGGCTGGTACAAAAAGAGGTTTGACCTGTCTTTTGATCCTATCAACGAGGTAGCCGCCCTTATAGGATCAAAGGAGGCAATAGCGCATTTTCCTCTCGCCTTTATAGATCCCGGTGATGTAGTACTGGTCCCCACACCGGGCTATCCTGTTTATAATATCGGCACATTATTTTCGGGCGGTGAGATCTACTATCTGCCGTTAATTGCTGAAAACGACTTTCTGCCAAATCTTGATTCCATACCGGGCGATATCCTGAAAAGGGCAAAAATCCTGTGGATCAATTATCCAAATAATCCCACTGCTGCAGTGGCCCCGCCGGAGTTCTTTGCCGGGGTTGTGGACTTCGCAAAGCAAAACAACATTATCGTGTGTCACGACAATGCTTACAGCGAAATGACATACGACGGATACATTGCCTCTAGCTTCCTCGACGCCCCAGGCGCCAGGGACATAGGACTGGAATTTCATTCACTGTCAAAAACCTACAACATGACCGGCTGGCGTATAGGATTTGCCGTGGGAAACCCAGACCTGATCGGTGCGCTGACACAGGTAAAGTCCAATGTAGACTCCGGGCAATTTGAGGCCATTCAAGAGGCCGGGATTGCGGCCCTTGAAAGTGACCAATCCTGTGTCCGTGAAATGCAGGAAATATATTCCGAGCGCAGGGACGTACTGGTCTCAGGCCTTCGAGACCTGGGCCTTGACACCCCTTTTCCCAAAGCCACGTTTTATATCTGGACTCCGGTGCCTCATGGTTATACCTCTCAGGATTTCAGCACACTGCTCCTTGAAAAGGCCGGGATAGTATGCACTCCAGGAAACGGTTTTGGCGATTCCGGTGAGGGTTATGTGCGCATGGCGCTGACTGTGTCAAAGGATCGTATGGGAGAAGTTATTGAGAGACTTAAGAAAATTCTTTAATGAAATTACAGATAAGGGCCTATATTGGTCTGGGAGCCAATCTTGGAAATAGGATTGAAAACTGTATTAAGGCCCTTGGCCTTTTGTCCGCCCATCCCGAAATAGAGGTGTTACGCTGCTCACAATGGTATGAGACCGAGCCCGTGGACATAAATACATCCCAATGGTTCATAAATGCCGTAGCGGAAATAATTACAGCCCTTGGCCCGGAGGACTTGCTTTCCAACCTGCTGGCCATTGAAAAGGCCATGGGTCGATACCGCAGTGACACAAAAGACCGGCCTATTGACCTGGATCTGCTCTTCATGGAAGGAGTGCACATCCGGACGTCCAATCACCAAATCACCAAATCACCAAATCACCAAATTCACATCCCTCATCCGCGTCTTTCCACCAGGCGGTTCGTATTGGCCCCGTGGGCTGAGCTTGCCCCGGATATCTTGCTTGCACCATGGAATAAAACCGTTTCGGAGCTCCTGGCCGAACTTCCTGAAGACAGCCCGGAAGTCCGAAAATTGAACCACAAAGAAACACAGGAGGGCTACTAGCCCATGGTGCGCTTTATCTTATTCTTGGCCCTGTTCCTGGCACTCTGCTATGTCATAAAGGGCTTTTTGAAAGGTCTCAGATCGCGAAAGGTTTTAAAAACCGGTTCAAAACAGGCAGGTGAGCAGCCACCCATAACAGACGAACTGGTACAGGATCCGGTATGCGGCGTCTATTGCCCCAAAAGGGATGCTTTATCCCTTAATCAACAAGGAAAGACCTATTACTTCTGCAGCGACAAGTGCAGACAGGAGTTTAGGGATCAAAAAAATAACCTGTAATACCAACTAAAGATGAACGTCGAACATCTTTTCAGCAGTTTATCTTTTCATCCGATGCAAAAACAACTTAGCGTCCGTCACTCATCCCCCAGGCCCCTATTATCTCCAGTACCAACTCTGCTGTAGTCACCATGTCATCCAGGCTGATATGTTCTGATGTGGTGTGGACATTCTGCATACCGATTCCCATAACCACCGTAGCAAGGCCTTTGGCGTTGAAAATGTTAGCATCGCTCCCCCCTCCGGTCATATCCAGTCTGAGCTTTCTTCCAAGTCCCTTTGCCGCTTTTGCAGCAGTGGTAATCAGGGGATGTTTCTCAGAGATTGACATCAGGGGATAGTCGTCGATAATCTCTGTCTTAATTAAGGGTAAGCCGGAATTATCCCGGCCCTGGTTCTCTCCTTGCCCAAAATCCTGGGCAACTCTGTGAAAAGTCTCAAGAACCTGGTCCTGGACTTCCCTTAATCTTTCGGGATTGTGGCTACGGACCTCGCCTTCCAACTCCACTTCGTCAGGTACTATATTAGTGGCCTTGCCGCCATGTATCAATCCGACATTTGCAGTGGTATATTCATCAATACGGCCCAGAGGAATTTCTGCCAAGGCCCTGGCCGCAACCTGTATGGCATTTATCCCCAGTTCTGGATGGAGACCTGCGTGGGCAGCCTTGCCGACAACCCTGACCTTGAAACGAATGGCACAAGGAGCTTGATTTATTAAAACCTCCGGGTCACTTGAATCAAGAGCATACCCGGCCTTTGCCTCAAGCAAATCAGGGTCAAGTGACTTGGCGCCCAGCAGGCCTATTTCCTCGCATACAGTAAACAGAAATTCAATAGGACCATGAGAGACTTTGTGCTCTTTTAATAACCTGGCCGTCTCAATAAGTATGGCTATAGCCGCCTTATCATCAGCACCCAGGACTGTGGTCCCGTCACTCTGAAAAATACCGCTCTTAAAGATGATCTTGATCCCTCTTCCCGGCTCCACGGTGTCCAGGTGGGCATTGAAAAAAAGCGGGACTACCTTTTTCGTCCCCGGGATGCGGGCAATGATGTTGCCGCTTTCAGAGCCTGTCTGACCACGCGATTGATCTTCTGTTACCTCCGCTCCTATTTCTTCTTTCAGGATCCTCTTGATCCGGCCTGCAACAGCCCCTTCCTCTCTTGAAGGACTATCCATCGAGACAAGTTGCCTGAAAGTATCAGCCAGGCGATTGCGATTAATCCTTAAGCGCATCATGTCCTTCCTTATCTGCCCAGGGCCGGGGACCGATGGCAATATCCAGCACCTCGTCCATGTGACGAACCGGTTTGAAATCGAGCTGCCTGCGGATATTTGCAGGTATCTCTTCCAGGTCCATCAGATTTTGCTCGGGAATTATAACAGTGTAGATGCCGGCCCTCAGTGCCGCCAGGGCCTTTTCCTTGATTCCTCCGATAGGAAGGACCCGGCCACGCAAGGTTATCTCCCCGGTCATAACCACATCCTTATTGACCGGCCTATGCACCAGGGCAGAGACAAGAGCTGTGGTAAGGGTTATGCCTGCGGAAGGCCCGTCCTTGGGTATGGCCCCGGCTGGCACATGGACGTGTATGTCCTTTTCCTCAAAGATATCCGGATCAATACTAAGCTCTTCGGCCCTGGACCTTGCGTAACTTAAGGCGGCCTGGGCCGACTCCTTCATGACCTCGCCCATGAGTCCTGTCAGGGTGAGTTTCCCACTCCCCTTCATGATGCTGGCCTCGACTCGAAGGATTTCTCCTCCAAAAGGAGTCCAGGCAAGCCCTGTTACAACCCCTACCTGGCTCTCTTCCTGTTCCAGATCTGTCTCATACTTCGGGATACCAAGACAGTGTTTAATATTGGCGCCGGTGATTTTTAAAACCCCCTTCTCTCCCTCGGCAATCCGTCTTGCCGTCTTTCTGCAAATTGCGCCGATCTGCCTCTCAAGTTCCCGGAGTCCTGCCTCCTGGGTATAATCTGAAATTATCCTTATAAGCGCGGCATCTGAAATCTTCAGGACTTTTTCCGAAAGCCCGTGTTCCTTGAGCTGTCTGGGAATCAGGTATTTCTTTGCAATTGCCTCTTTCTCTTCGCCGGTATAGCCGGATAGCTGGATCACCTCCAGTCGATCAAAAAGGGCGGAAGGAATAGTGTCGGATGCATTGGCAGTAAGGATAAACATTACTTTTGAAAGATCAAAGGGCAAATCCAGGTAATGATCAGTGAATGTATTGTTCTGCTCAGGGTCGAGGACCTCCAAAAGGGCGGCAGCCGGGTCCCCCCGAAAATCAGCCCCGATTTTATCCACCTCATCCATCATAAACACAGGATTGTTACTCTCTGCCCTTTTAAGTCCCTGGATGATCCTTCCAGGAAGGGCGCCGATATATGTCCTGCGGTGACCCCGGATCTCCGCCTCATCCCTGACACCGCCCAGAGATATCCTGATAAACTTTTTCCCAATGGTTCGGGCTACAGAACGGCCCAGAGATGTCTTGCCGACCCCTGGTGGACCTATAAAGCACAGAATCGGCCCCTTTGCCGAAGGGTTAAGCTTCCGAACAGCGATGTATTCAACTATGCGCTCCTTAACCTTTTCCAGATCATAGTGATCCTCATCCAGAATCTTCTGTGCCCTGCGCACGTCCAGTTTGTCCTTTGTGTTCTTTGACCATGGAACCTCAACCAGCCAGTCGATGTATGTCCTCACCATAGACGCCTCAGAGGCTTCGGGGTGCATTGACTCCAGCCTCTGGATTTGTTTGAGAGTTTCCTTCTCAGCCTCCTTGGGCATCTTGGCCTTGCGGACCTTTTTTTTCAGCTCTTCCAATTCTTCAGATTTTTCGTCGATTTCGCCTAACTCACGTCTTATGGCCATCAACTGCTCCCTGAGAAAATATTCTCTCTGGGTTTTGGTCATTTCCCCCTTGGCCTCAGACTGAATTTTGGCCTGCACGGTGGAGACCTCAAGCTCCCTTGCGAGCAAGTTATTTACTTCCTTTAAACGCGCCAAAGGATCTGCCATTTCGAGCAAACGCTGTGCCTCAGCGGATTTCAAGTTAAGATTGGATCCAACGATATCCGCCAGCCTGCCTGGCTCCTCAACACCATTTAAGATGGCTCCCATCTCAGGAGTAAAGACACCTTTAAGATTAAACAGTTTTTCTGCCTGATCTCTTACATTTCGAATAAGGGCCTCTACCTCTACGGATATCTCGGCAGGCTCTTCTTCCTTGACAGTCTCGATGCGGACTTTAAAGCAAGGTTTGTCCTGCAGGAATTCCTGAATAGTCCCTTTTACAAGGGCCTGACCCAGGACTTTGAGACGCCCATCAGGCAGCTGAAGGGTCCTCATTATCATGGCCACAACGCCGGTCTTATATAATCCATCCTTGGATGGATTCTCTTCTGAGGCGTCCTTCTGTGTAACCAGAAAAATCATCCTGTCAGAGGCCAGTGCCTCGTTTATTGCGGCCACAGAGGTTTCTCTCCCAATGAAAAGGGGAATAATCATTGAAGGAAAGACTATCACGTCCCTTACCGGCATCAGAGGAAGTTCTTCCGGTATCTCTAAAGGCTCCTGGTCATCATCTATCTCAAGCAGATTTGTAATAGTATCTTCTATGTCCATCTTGACTTGGTTACTCCCTTTCAAACGTCATTCCTGCGAAAGCCGGAATCCAGACATCTTACCATGAGTTATGGTGGTGTTATTTCTAATTAACGTAATGCCTTGATTTTTCAAAGCTAAACGCTAATGGCTATCGGTCTGCCGCCCTGTCAAGACAGCTAATCACTCAATTCAGGTCATAAAGTGACACGCAATAAAGTGATCCTTAGCAACTTCCGTCCAGAAAGGACGTTCTGCGCCGCACTTGTCTGTAGCCAGACTGCACCGTGGGAAAAATGCGCATCCCTTTTGGTATCCATCTTTTTTATAATTATATATTAATCCATAATCCCTTTTTTTTGCCTCCACGCCCATCTTTGGGTCCGGCACAGGAACAGCACTCAGAAGAAGCGATGTATATGGATGGTGGTGGTGATTTAAGGAATTTGGTGATTTGGTGATTTGGTGATTTGGTGATTGCAGAAATGCGTTTTTGGGCATCAATTCCATGAGCTGACCTTTGTACAAAACAGCTACACGATGGCTTACAAACTGTATCACCGGAAGGTCATGTGAGATAAACAGGAAAGAGAGTTTATGTCTTTCCTGGAGGTCAAGGAGCAGATTTATAATCTGGGCCTGAATAGAGACATCAAGAGCAGATGTCGGCTCATCGGCAACTATCATCTTCGGAGTTGTGGCAAGGGCCCGGGCCAGACCGATACGCTGACGCTGGCCTCCACTGAACTCATGTGGATAGCGGTTCAGGATCTGTTCGTCCATGCCGACTTCTTTCAGCAGTTTTATCACCCGCTCCCTATAATGGTTTTTGTGGCATAGTCTGTGTATTTTCAAGGGTTCGCTCAGGATCTTAAAGACCGTCTTTTTGGGATTTAAGGAGGAAAATGGGTCCTGGAAAACCATTTGTGCGTGACGCCGGAAATTTTCCAGCCTTGTTTTATCAAAATCAGCAATGTCATATCCGGAAAAGAAAACCTGTCCGCTCGTAGGATATTCAAGGCCCAAGGCTATCTTGGCCAATGTGGATTTACCACAGCCGCTTTCTCCCACAAGTCCTAATATCTCACCTTCTTTAACAGATAGGTTAACCATGTCCAAAGCCTTAATCCTGTATGAACCTGATGCAAAAAAGCTATGCCGTACGGAATAGTCCTTGCTGACGGCTTTGAACTCACAGATCGCATCTTTCATATAGGATGGTTATACCGCAAAACTTCATGAAATATGATTCCGCTCAAAATGCTCCAGATGCAAGGCGCGAGATTTCCGAGGAATGAGGCGTACTTAGTGTACGTCGCAGTGACGAGGAAATCGAAGCAACGCAGCAGATGGGGTATTTTCAGCGGAATCATGGGATGATTCTTGGGACCTCACTCCAGAGTCCTTCAAGGTCGTAAAAGTCCCTTATGGGTTCGTAAAACAGGTGTACAATAACGTCTCCATAGTCCATCAATATCCACTTACCCTCTTGTTCCCCTTCAATTCCCTTGCACTTGATCCCCTTCTTGCGAAGGTCCTTGCGCATCTTGCTTGCAATGCCCTGGACGTGCCGGGTGGATCGCCCATGGGAGATTATGAAAAAATCAGCAAGGGAAGAAAGACCTCTCATGTCCAGGATTACAACCTGTTCCCCCTTGTTTTCCAGGATTTCCGAAACTATTTGTTGAGCTGGTTCCTCTAAAGATGCGATCTTGGATTTTTTATTCTCTAAAGATGGTGAGGGGTCGCCTGTCGACTCAGAATACAAGCTATTTTTTTCCATATATTTCCTGACTTCTTCAGGGACGAGAAAACGCACAGAAAGACCGGATCTTGCCCTGCGCCGTATATCAGTCCCTGATATTGCAAGGTGAGTTACTGAATAAAGGTAGATAGCACCTTTATTATGGGCAATAAAAATGTCCTTTTCCTCTTGGATACTGTGATTTGGGAATGCCCTGGATATAACCTGCTTCAACCCTGAAGAGTCTTCATGATCCCGTCTCATTATTACCAGAGAGCTATAGTCCGTGAGGCTGCCGTAATCCTTCCATGTCTCAATATCGAGAAAAGCGTCACTCCCCAGAATAAAGAAAAATTCCGCCTTCTTATCTTTATATCTTTCTCTAAGCTCCTTTAACGTGTCAATGGAATAGGACAGCCCGGGACGTTCGTCTTCAATGGCTGTAGTCTTGAAATGGTCAGTAGAAGTTACTGCCAGCTTCACCATGGCAAGACGGTGGGCAAAGGACGTAAGGGTTAATGGTTCCTTATGTGGCGGCAGGGCGGCAGGCACAAACCAGATTTCATCCAGTTCCAGGGCCTCTCTGATCTCTTCAGCCGACCTGAGATGACCAAAGTGGACAGGGTCCAGCGTGCCTCCTAACAGACCGATGGTAATCATTCACTTCCCCCCCCTGACAGCCAACAGCCTTTTTCGGGTTTCAAAGCACAATCCGTTGAGAATACGCCTTTTGGTGCAACCTTGTCTGCGGTTGAAACCCTGCAAAAGCCTGTCGGCTGCCAGGGAGTATGAACGGATACGACCTATGCGCAAACTAGCTCCTTATCTGGCCATCACCAAAGGCTATGAATTTCGTGGTAGTGAGTTCCTCAAGCCCCATAGGGCCATAGGCATGCAGCTTGGATGTGCTGATTCCTATCTCTGCTCCAAGGCCGAGCTCTCCACCGTCATTAAAGCGGGTTGATGCATTGACGATAACCAGAGATGCATCCACCTCTGACAGAAACCTCCTCGCCCTTGCGTAATCCCTTGTGACTATGGCATCAGTGTGATTTGATCCATAACGGGCAATATAGTCCATGGCCTCATCCATGCTATCAACCACCTTTACAGCAAGGACCAGGTCCAAAAATTCCTTTCCCCAGTCCTCATCAGTAGCCGCTTTGGCAAAAGGTACCAACTGGCAGGTGCGCTCACACCCCCTGAGTTCTACACCGGCATCCTTGAATGACTCAGCCATTAAGGGCAAAAACTTATCTGCAATATCTCTGTGTACAAGCATACCTTCCATGGCATTACAGACCCCGGGCCTATGCACCTTGGAATTAAAACAGACCTCTTTGGCCATGTTCAGGTCGGCCCACTTGTCAACATAGACATGGCATACGCCCTTGTAGTGCTTCAGCACGGGGATGCGGGAATGATCCGCTACAAAACGGATAAGGCCTTCACCTCCTCTTGGATTATGACATCTATTTCCTCTTCCCTTTTTAGAAGCTCTGTGACTGCCGCCCTGTCAGTAGTTGAGACTACCTGCACCGCCTCACCGAGTACTGAAAATTCTTTCAGCACATCCTGTAGTATGGAGGCCAGGGCCAGGTTGGAATAAAGGGCGTCCGATCCGCCTTTAAGAATTATTGCGTTTCCTGTCTTGAGGCACAGGCCTGCTGCGTCTATGGTGACATTCGGCCTGGACTCATAAATCATTCCGATTACACCCAAGGGTATTCGAACCCTGCCCACTGTGAGGCCGTTGGGTCTCTTCCACATTTTTGGAATTTCGCCCACAGGATCAGGAAGGGCCACTATGTCCAGAAGTCCCTCAGCCATTGAATCAATAACCTTATCCGACAGTTTTAGCCGATCCATAAAGGCAGAAGTGACACCTTTATTTTTTGCCTTTATAAGATCTTTTTCGTTCTCTTCCTGCAGTTTTTCCCGAGCATCTACTATTCGTTCCGCAGTCCTCAACAAAACGTCATTTTTCACAGTAGTCGAGAGCTTAGCCACCTCCCGTGCAGCCTTTTTCGCCTCTATCGCCATTTTTGCTATTAAACTTTGTATTTTGCTCATAATAAAATCACCATATTATCTCTGTGTATGACCTCACTCGTTCCTTGATGACCGATTATGTCATATATTTCACCTGTCTGGCAACCACAAATCTTGCGAATGTCCCTGGAATTGTAGTTGCTGAGCCCTACAGCGACATCTTTCCCCGAGCCGTCACAACACACCACACAGGCCCCGGCCTCAAAATCGTCCTTAACCGATCTAATCCCGACGGGCAAAAGGCTTTTGCCATTATCTACCATTGCCTTGACTGCTCCCTGGTCGATTTCAAGAATTCCTTCTCGGGCAAGTGTAAACACGATCCAGGGCTTTCGCCCATGTATTCGTCTTTTACTGGCGCAAAACAGCGTACCCAGGTCTTCCTCTGCAAAAAGCCGCGTCAATATCCGGTCAGACCTTCCTTTAGCAACCAGCATAGGGACACCGCAAGCAGTCACCATTTGGGCCGCCTCCAATTTAGACTTCATGCCCCCCCGGCTGGCCCTTCCCAGGTAATCACTGGCAAGATCAGTTATTGTTTTATCAACCTTAGAGACCTCTGGAATACGCCGTGCATCTGCATTCTCTCTTGGATCTCTGTCATAAAGCCCATCCACATCACTCAGGCATATAAGGACCTCTGCCTCCACCAAATTCACAATCAGCACGGCCAGGGCGTCATTATCCGTGAACTGAAGCTCCTCTGTGGCCACGGTATCATTTTCATTTATAATCGGGATAATGCCCCACTGTAACAAGGTCCTTAAGGTATTTTTTGCATTGAGATAGCGATACCTTGAAACCAGTCCTTCCCTGGTGAGCAAAATCTGTGCTACGTGAATGCCGTGATTTCTAAAGGCATCCTCATAGGCCTGAATGAGACGCCCCTGCCCGAGTGCGGCCATTGCCTGTTTCTCAGGAACGGTTTTAGGTGCCTGAAGCTCAAGCAATTTTCCCATGCCGGCAGCTATGGCCCCGGAGGAGACAATGGTAACCTCTCGATCTTCGTCGCGGAGTGAGGCAACCTGGGCGCAAAGATCGGCTATTACTTGATCATCAAGGCCATTTTCGTCAGTGAGGACAGCACTTCCCACCTTGATTACAATCCTGCGTACGGATTGTAAGAACTTACGGCCCTGTGCCTGAGACTTGGTTTCCATTTATTGAATTTTTCTCCAGTTTCTGCAAATTAATGATAATTATCATTTGTTTTCACTATCTGATACAAATCCTCCATAAGCGAAGACACCCCAGATCCGGTAAGGGCTGAAACAGTATAGATATTGTGGCCTTCTTCAGCCAGGATCTCTTTGGCTTTCTCACTATCGCCCTCATGTGTAATATCTATCTTATTCAAGGCTATGGCCTGGGATTTTTCAAGAAGAGGCGCATGGTATTTTTTTATTTCATCCCTGATAGTCCGATAGCTGTGCAGGACCGGCTCTTTCCCTTGGGAGGCATCCAGAACATACAGCAGGACCTTGGTCCTCTCAATATGCCTTAAGAAATCAAGGCCCATGCCGACGCCCTTGTGGGCTCCCTCGATAAGACCCGGTATGTCAGCTACTACCATGGTCCTGTCATCAGAAAGTTCTACCACACCCAGATTCGGCACAAGGGTAGTAAAGGGATAATCTGCTATTTTGGGCTTTGCTGCGGATATCTTGGCGAGCAGGGTTGACTTCCCCGAATTGGGAAGCCCTATGAGACCTACGTCACCAATAAGCTTCAGTTCAAGAAGCAGCCATCGCTCATCCCCAGGCATGCCGGGTTGGGCATTGTGTGGTGCCTGACGTGTTGAGGACACAAAACGGGCGTTTCCTTTTCCGCCCAGCCCTCCCTTGGCAGCAACCCAGTTTGTTACCGGATCCGTGAGATCCGCCAGCACAAAAACGTTCTCAGAATCCTTTACTACAGTACCGGGAGGTACTTCTATTACAATATCCGAACCGCTCTTGCCGTGCTGGTTTTTCCCTTTTCCAGCCCGACCCTTTTCTGCCTTGAAGTGACGCTTTCTGCTAAAAAAAAGCAGTGTGTTAAGCCCGGTATTCACTCTGAGGATAACATCTCCCCCGCAGCCTCCGTCCCCTCCATCAGGCCCTCCCCTGGGGACAAAACGTTCCCGCCGAAAGCTTGCACACCCGGCCCCTCCATCTCCAGCCTTGACGTATATTTTGGCCTGATCAACAAAGTCCATAAGATCCTGGCTATCAATATCTACAATAAAATGAATTCCAGTTTGACATTTTTTATAAATGCTGTACTTTTTTAATAAATGTTTAACACGATAACATCAGGGGCTCAACATGCAAACAATGAAAGTTCTTGCCAAGGGCCAGGTAGTAATTCCGGCGTCAATTAGAAAAAGATACGATATTTATCCCGGATGTGAAATTCATTTTTTTGAATATGGCAACCTGATTTATCTTATACCACCTGCCAAAAACCCTGTAACAGAGGCAATGGGCTGCCTTCCTGCAGCTCCTTCACTGTCAAAACAATTGCTCAGAGAGAGAAAAAAGGACTTTGCGGAATAATGCCTGATTATCTGTTTGACAGCCATGCACTTCTTGCTTTCTTTCAGAAAGAAAAAGGTGCTGAAGTTGTCGAAAAAATCTTACGTAAGGCATTCACTCAACAAATAGACCGGTTTATTTGTGTAATCAATCTTGGTGAAATTATTTATATTACAAAAAGACAGTTTGGTGAAAGTAAAAAACTGGAGATATTAGGCAGAGTTTACCAATTGGGCTTTAAAATCCTGCCGGTCCCGGATACTCTGGTCTTCAAGGCAGCCGAACTTAAAGCCGAATATGCTATTTCATATGCTGACTGTCTTGCTTTGGCCTGTGCATTCGATCAATCCGCAATCCTGGTAACCGGCGATCCTGAGTTCAAAAAAGTGACTACCCCGGTCACTATACACTGGATTCGCTGATAACAGAGCTTCGTCGCCCGACAGATCAGGTTGTTGAGGTCAGATTTATTAGGAACGGGAAATAAATAAATTGAACAAAAATTAAATTGTACGTTCCTTAGTAGATGGAGGGATCAGGAAGCGGCGCTCTGCATAGGGTAGACGCTGATTCGCTGTCGATTTCGCGCTGTCTCGAACTTCACGACCCCGTCTGCTTTGGCAAACAAGGTATAATCCCTACCCATGCCCACATTTTGTCCTGGATGAAACTTGGTTCCCACCTGACGGACCAGAATATTTCCGGCCCTTACGATCTGACCGCCAAAACGTTTTACGCCTCTGCGCTGGCCCTGACTGTCGCGGCCGTTGCGTGAACTGCCACCGGCTTTTTTGTGTGCCATAATTAAATCTCCCTAGACACTGATCTCTTTAATCTCAAGGGTAGTGAAAGGTTGTCTGTGCCCGCGCTTGACCTTATAACCCTTGCGCCTTTTTTTCTTCATAACAACAACTTTTTTACCACGGCCGTGCTCCAAAATTTGAGCTCGTACTGTGGCAGCTTCCACTACAGGCCTGCCGATTTTAGTTTGGCTATTGTCCACCACCATCAGCACTTCAGGTATCTCGACCTCCGAACCTGCTTCAGCATCGAGTTTTTCAACCCTGAGCACTTCCCCCGAACAAACCTTATATTGTTTTCCGCCTGTCTTAATAACAGCGTACATGTTTTCCTCCCGGATTAACAAAAAAGCGAACCATTCACGGGATTACAACGCCCGTTTTACCGCAACCCACCGAACTGTAAGCGTTTACAGGGTGCTGCAGATGCGAGGCGTACAGATACACAGACGTACTCCCTGTACTTCAAGTGCCCGACAACAAAGCAGATGCGGTGCCCTGTGAACGCTTACCAAAAAAGAAGCGAGATCAGAAACTAACATGAAATCAATAACTGTCAAGGATATTTGACTTTTACTTAGTTGTTTTCACCAAACTCGTGATGAAAATTTCCGATCTGTGCGGTTACACGTCAGATTGTGCAACACACGAAAAGAAAAGAATTATCACGAAAGCACGAAATACCGAAAACACGAAAGGGAAGTCTTCGGATCGACATCCTTTAACCTTCAACCTAAATGACTAACATACAGAAATACCCGTTGAATGTTCGC
>QNAY01000002.1 GCA_003645605.1 Thermodesulfobacteriota bacterium | reverse complement strand
GATGGATGGTGCCATTTTGGTAGTTGGTGCTGATGATGGACCTATGCCTCAGACACGTGAGCACATTTTGCTTGCTCGTCAGGTAGGAGTACCTTCCATTGTAGTTTTTTTGAACAAGTGTGATATGGTGGATGATCCTGAGCTTATTGAGTTAGTTGAGCTTGAGTTGAGGGACCTTCTTAGCAAGTATGAGTTTCCTGGTGATGACATTCCTATTATCAAGGGTAGTGCCCTTGAGGCCTTGAACAATCATACTGATCCTGAGAAGACCAAGTGCATCTTTGAGTTATTGGATGCTCTTGACAATTATATTCCTGAGCCTGTGCGTGATATAGACAAGCCTTTTTTGATGCCGATTGAGGATGTATTCAGCATTAGTGGTCGTGGTACTGTTGTGACTGGTCGTGTTGAGCGTGGCATACTTCATGTTGGTGAGAATGTTGAGATAATAGGGATTCGTCCTACTCGCAAGACGGTATGTACCGGTCTTGAGATGTTTCGGAAGCTTTTGGACGAGGGTCGTGCCGGTGACAATGTTGGTGTATTGTTGCGCGGTACTAAGCGTGAAGAAGTTGAGCGTGGTCAGGTAGTAGCAGTACCTGGTTCTATCAAGCCTTATAAGAAGTTTAAGGCTGAGGTATACATATTGAGCAAGGAGGAGGGTGGTCGTCACACCCCGTTTTTTGCTGGATATCGTCCGCAGTTTTATTTTCGGACCACGGATGTTACAGGAATAGTGACGTTGCCTGAGGGTGTAGAGATGGTGATGCCTGGTGATAATGTAACTTTTGAGGTTTCGATGATTCAGCCAATAGCCATGGAAGTGGGAGTTCGATTTGCGATCCGCGAAGGTGGCCGAACAGTCGGGGCCGGCGTGGTAACTGAAATCATAGAGTAGGAGGCTGGCCATGAGAGAGATAGTCACCCTTGCATGTACGGTCTGCAAGCGGCGCAATTATACTACTACAAAGAATAAACGGACTACTCCTGATAAGCTTGAATTTAAGAAATACTGCCGATTTGACAGAAGGCATACAATACACAAGGAGATAAAGTAGTTTGTAAGTGTTCACATGGCACCGCATCTGCTTTGTTGTCGGGCACTTGAAGTACAGGAAGTACGTCTGCGTACCCTCCGCCTCGCATCTGCAGCACCCTGTAAACGCTTACAGCTCGGTAGGTTGTGGTAAAACGGGCGTTGTAACCCCGTGAGCGGTAAAGTAGTTTTAGTATCTGCTTGCAGCATTTTATGCTACACGATATCTGTATCTGCGGCAAAGCACGGAATGTGCTATTTCCATGTGCTTAACAGGTACAGGAAGGGTCGTATTTCAGCAGGCCAGTAGCTCTAATGGTAGAGCACCGGACTCCAAATCCGGGAGTTGGGGGTTCGAGTCCCTCCTGGCCTGCCATCGTCCGTTATTAGAAAATATAAATCGACTCCGGCAAGTCGGGAGATTTAAGTGACAAAAAAGAAAGTTAGAAAGCTTCAGAGTAGGGAAAATTTGCAGGCTGTAACACAAGGCAATGACAAGCCTGTCAAGAGCCACTCGTCTACTCATGCCTCCGGTCGGGTAGAGGCCGGCCCTGCTTTGAGCAGCGGTGTTATGGGTTGGGTGGATAAGGCCAAGTCTTTTCTTTTGGAGGTCCGTGTCGAGTTTGACAAAATTACTTGGCCTTCCAGGAAGGAAGCAATTGCGCTGACTACTGCTGTATTGGCAATTACGTTTTTCTTTACTGCGTACCTTGGTATAGTTGATATTTCCCTGACAAAGCTTGTCAGCTTTCTTATTTATTAACAATGGCTTGAAATTGGAAATTAGAAATTAGAAATTTGGTAGAGATGAAACGAAACAAAAGCATGAAAGGCAAATTTCCAATTTCAGCGTTCCGTGAACGCTTACTAAAAAAATAAGTTAGTCCATGTTACACATGACTTTCTATAACTTGTAAATGAGTAACTTTTAATGGTACACAAATGGTACATTGTTCACACTTATTCCGGGTTTGAGCATAAGGTCAAGATCTCTTTAGAGGGGAGGATTAAGCAGTACGGGCTGGAGGAGTATTTCTCCGGAATTGTTGTCCCTATGGAACAGGTAATAGAAGTTCTGAGAGGAGAAAAGCGTACCTCAGCCAGAAAGATTTTCCCGGGCTATATTCTGGTAAAGATGGAATTAAATGATAACTCGTGGCACCTGGTCCAGGATACTCCAAAAGTGACCGGCTTTATCGGTGGTTTGCAGAATCCGGCACCACTTTCAGATGAAGAGGCTGAAAAAATAATTCGCCAGATGGAAGAACGAGCTCTAAAGCCGGTACCCAAATATAGCTTTGAAAAGGGTGATAATGTAACTGTGGTAGATGGGCCTTTTGCCAATTTTAACGGTGTTGTAGATGATGTTAGCCCGGAAAAAGGAAAAATTCGGGTACTTGTCTCTATTTTTGGAAGGTCAACACCTGTTGAGCTGGAATTCGGACACGTACAAAAGGCCGGTTAAAGGAGAATACTGATGGCCAAGAAAGTTTTATCATATATCAAGCTCCAGATCCCTGCAGGGCAGGCAAATCCATCTCCGCCTGTGGGACCCGCTTTAGGGCAGCACGGTGTAAACATAATGGAGTTTGTTAAGGCCTTTAATGCAAAAACGCAGGACCAGATAGGGATGATAATCCCTGTTGTAATAACAGTATATGCAGACAGGTCCTTCAGCTTTATTATGAAGACGCCTCCCGCAGCTATTTTGCTTAAAAAGGCGGCAAATATCGAGAAGGGGTCAGGAATTCCTAATCGGGAAAAGGTCGGCAAGGTTACCAGGAAGCAGGTAGAGGAAATCGCTACGAAAAAGGAGCCGGATCTGACCGCTGCTGATTTGAGTGCGGCTGCACGTTCCATTGAAGGTACAGCCCGTAGTATGGGTATTGAAATTATTGGTTAAAGTCATTACACGATGCCGGTTCGATGCAGATATCGTGTAACATAGACCAAGGGAGAAAGATTCCATGGCAAGTCATGGTAAGAAATATCTGGATGCAAGGGCTAAAGTGGATGCAGGCCGAAAGTACGATTTGGATGAAGCAATAGATGTGGTCCTCAGTACGCACTATGTCAAGTTTGACGAGACAGTAGATTTAGCCATAGTCCTGGGGGTCGATCCCAGGAAGGCAGACCAGAATGTGAGAAGTTCTGTTATCCTTCCTCATGGTACGGGGCGTACTCAAAAAGTCCTGGTAATTGCTAAGGGTGAAAAAGCCAAAGAGGCTGAAGATGCCAGCGCCGATTATGTTGGGGCTGAAGATGTGCTAGAAAAGATAAAAGGGGGTTGGCTTGATTTTGATAAGGTTGTTGCCACTCCCGATATGATGTCAATGGTGGGTAGGATCGGCAAGATACTCGGCCCAAGGGGTATGATGCCGAATGCTAAGACCGGAACAGTAACCTTTGATGTTGCCAGGGCGGTTAATGAGATAAAGGCAGGAAAGGTAGACTTCCGGGTAGATAAGGGTGGGGTTGTCCATGTTCCCCTGGGCAAGGTTTCCTTTGGTTCTAATAAAATCAAGGAGAATTTCGCATTGCTTGCTGAGACATTGCTTCGTATAAAGCCTTCTACAAGCAAGGGGACCTATGTGCGGAGTGTTGCTTTGTCCACTACAATGGGACCAGGAGTGAGGGTGGATCCCTCTGAAGTTAAAACAGTCACTTCTTAATAATATAATGTTGAATTTTGAATGCTGAATGTTGAATTAAGGTACTGAGCTATATTTTTTCCCGCAATTTATAATTCAACATTTAACATTTCCATGTTTGCTCATTAGTCAGAGACAGTAGGTACGCCTCATATGTTTAATAGAGCTGGTCAGGCACTTAGCTCTACCTACCCAGATAGGTGAGACCTCTGCCTTTGGCAGTAAAAAGTAACTGCCTATGGTAGAAAGGGGGAGAGAAATTTGGCTTTAAAGCTTAAGGAAAAAGAGACCATAGTTGAGGATCTGCATGAGAAGTTTTCCAGGTCGGAAGCTATAGTTATGACTCGGTTTTCAGGTCTCGACGTTGCTGGTGCCAATGAACTTCGGAAGAAGCTAAGGGAGTCAGGCGCCGAGTTCAAGGTGTCAAAAAACACTCTTTTTAAAAGGGCTATAAAGGGTACTTCAGCAGAAGTGCTTTCAGATCAGTTTTTAGGCCCTAATGCCGTGGCCTTTGCCTCTGAAGATCCAGTGTCTATGGCCAAGGTTTTGGTGGAGTTTGCAAAGAAGAGTGAAATCCTTGAAATCTGCGGTGGCGTTTTGAATGGAAAATTCATTGATATTGCCCATATCCAGGCATTGTCAGAACTCCCAAGCCGGGATGTTCTGCTTGCAAAGCTGCTTACAGTTTTTGTCGCTGTTCCTACAGGTCTTGTTATGGCCTTGTCAGGTATACCGCGAAAGTTGCTATATGCGTTAAGGGCAATTGAAGATCAGAAAAATAATGATAACAATTGAATAAGTGGTTCTGCTCAAAATCAGCTCAAAGCTCAAAGCTCAAGGATCTATCGTAATCAACCCCTTTCAGCTTCAGGCTTTCAGCTCTTATGCAACGCTGCAGAAAGGTTGTCTTCGGCAGAATTATAGATAGTTAATAAGGAGATTGAAATGGCTATTTCCAAAGAGGATGTAATTGAATTTATTTCTAATATGACAGTGCTTGAACTCTCTGAGCTAGTCAAGGAGTTGGAGGATAAGTTTGGTGTAAGTGCAGTGGCGCCGGTCGCAGTGGCTGCCGGTGCAGTTGCCGGTGAAGGGGGCGGTGCCCCTGCTGAGGAACAGACAGAGTTCGATGTTGTCCTGGTAGAATTCGGTGATCAGAAAATCAAGGTAATCAAGGAGGTCAGGGCTGTAACAAGTTTAGGCCTTAAGGAAGCTAAAGATTTGGTTGAGAGCGCGCCCAAGGCCATCAAGGAAGGTGTTTCCAAAGACGAGGCCGAGAAGATAAAGGAACAGGTCGAGAGTGTCGGCGCAAAGGTAGAGATAAAATAACCAGGAAATATTCACAACGATATAAAAAATTGCGCATCCAATGACGGTTGCCGCTCGATCATCTTGTATGGGCGGGGATAAACCCCGCCCATACATTTCAGATTTCCTCCAATTGTCAATAATGTGCAACGAAAAACGCTACCCCGAGGCAGTACTCTATGGCAAAAAATCAAGCACTACCCGTGAGAAAGAATTTTGGTCGTGTAAAAAAAGTCATTGATATTCCCAACTTAATCGAGATGCAGCAGTGTTCCTACGCCAAGTTTTTGCAAAAAGACGTGGCTCCGGAAGCCAGAGAGGATGTTGGGATTCAGGCGGCATTTCAAAGCGTCTTTCCGATAACGGATTTTACAGGCGCATCTTCTATTGAATTTGTTCAATATTCTATAGGTGAGCCCAAATACTCTGAGGAAGAATGTCTTTCCCG
Organism: Thermodesulfobacteriota bacterium; assembly: GCA_003645605.1. Classification (GTDB taxonomy): domain Bacteria; phylum Desulfobacterota; class Dissulfuribacteria; order Dissulfuribacterales; family UBA3076; genus UBA3076. The sequence goes on along the minus strand of QNAY01000002.1, from coordinate 11,363 downwards.
CGGCGTGACCTATGAGTCGCCGGTGAAGATGGTGGCGCGACTCCTTTCTTATGACGTAGATAAGGAAAGCGGAGTACAAAGTATACGGGATATCAAGGAACAGCAGATTTACTTTGGCGCCATTCCCCTTATGACCAGAACCGGCACCTTTATTATTAATGGTACCGAGCGAGTAGTGGTCAGCCAGCTTCAGCGTTCTCCGGGGGTGTTCTTTGACCACGACAAGGGAAAGACGCATGCCAGTGGGAAATTGCTTTACTCAGCCAGAGTCATCCCGGTCCGTGGTTCCTGGATAGACTTGGAGTTTGATCCCAAAGACATTTTGCATGTCCGGATAGATCGCAGGCGGAAGTTTCCTGTAACCGTGTTGCTGAAAGCCATGGGTTACAGCACTGAAGATTTGTTAAGTATTTTTTATAACTGGGATACGTATGTAATTGATGGCCAATTTCTGTATCGTAGGGTGAATACAGAGACCATGTTAGGCCAGAAGGCTACTCTGGATGTGGTGAATCCTGATACAGGCGATATCCTTTTACGCAAGAATCGCAAGTTTTCCCGGACCATGATGAAGAAATTTGAGGAATCAGGTGTCATCATGGTACAAGTTGAAGAAAATGATCTAATAGAAAAGATCGTAGCCCTTGATGTGGTAAATCCTGAAACCGGGGAGGTGTTGATTCCCATGAACTCTCCGGTCACGAAAAAGGATTTGGCGCTTTTAAGGGAGAGTGGAATCACAGAGTTGCAGATCCTGTTTGTCGATGGCATCAAGGTAAGTTCTTCCATAAGGGATACGCTACTTCAGGACAAGACACAGAATCAGGAAGAGGCCATTATAGAAGTATTCCGGAGGCTTCGTCCCGGTAGTCCCCCAATAATCGAGGTGGCTGAGAAGTTTTTTAATTCTCTTTTTTTCAACCCCGGCACCTATGATCTTTCAGAGGTAGGCCGTTATAAGATCAATCAGAGGCTGGGTATGGATTTGCCTCTTTCCCTGAAGGTCCTTACGACTGAGGACATAATGGAGACTGTGAGGGAATTGGTCCGTTTAAAGGATCGGCAGGGGCCGGTAGATGACATAGATCATCTAGGCAACCGGCGGGTCAGATCAGTAGGTGAGCTTATAGAGAACCAGTACAGGATCGGGCTGGTCCGGATGGAGCGGGCTATTAAAGAGAGAATGACCCTTCAGGAAGTTGAGGCGTTAATGCCTAATGATTTGGTAAATCCTAAGCCTGTTACTTCTGTCATCAAGGAGTTTTTCGGCTCCAGTCAGCTTTCCCAGTTCATGGATCAGACCAACGCGCTGGCAGAAATCACCCACAAGCGAAGATTATCTGCTTTGGGGCCGGGTGGCCTGTCCAGGGAGAGGGCCGGGTTTGAGGTGCGAGACGTACATCCCACTCATTATGGGAGGATTTGTCCCATTGAAACACCAGAAGGTCCAAATATCGGACTGATAGTTTCTTTGAGTGCCTTTGCCAGAATAAACAAGTATGGTTTTGTGGAGACTCCTTACCGTAAGGTTACGGACCGCAGGACTACAGGGAAAGTGGTCTATATGACTGGTATTGAAGATGAAAAGGAGACTATCGCACAAGCAACAGTTAGTCTTGATGATAACGGATATATTATTGATGACAATGTTGGTGTCAGGAGAATGGGCGAGTTCGTTATTGTACCGGCAGATGAGGTTACTGCCATAGACGTGGCCCCAAACCAGTTGGTCAGTGTTTCCGCAGGTCTTATACCATTTCTGGAAAATGATGATGCAAACCGGGCCTTGATGGGTTCCAACATGCAGCGGCAGGCAGTTCCTCTGCTGGTTTCAGAGGCTCCGCTCGTTGGTACCGGGATGGAGATGATAGTAGCCACGGATTCCGGTGTGACTGTAGTTGCAAAAAAGGACGGGCATATAGAAGACGTCGATGCTACACGCCTGGTAGTGGTTTACGATGAGGATGAGTCCAAAGAACTACCGGTGGAGGTCAAGATACATAAACTGACCAAGTACCAGAAGTCCAATCAGACAACAACACTCAATCAAAGACCAATAGTGATTCCATGGCAAGAATTTAAAAAAGGAGACGTTCTTGTAGACGGTCCATCTACTGACAATGGAGAACTGGCATTAGGCAAGAATGTTGTAGTGGCTTTTATGCCTTGGCGAGGCTACAATTTTGAAGATGCAATGGTCGTGAGTGAACGTCTGGTCAAAGAGGATGTTTACACGTCGATACATATTGAGGAATTTGAGTTGGAGGCCAGGGACACTAAGCTGGGTAAGGAGGAGATAACCCGCGACATACCTAATGTAGGGGAAGACGCCCTCAGTGATCTGGACGATAGCGGCATAATACGTGTAGGGGCGGAGGTTAAGCCCGGAGACATACTTGTAGGCAAGATTACACCAAAGGGAGAGACCCAGCTTACTCCGGAGGAGAAGCTCCTTAGGGCCATCTTCGGTGAGAAGGCAGGAGACGTAAAGGATACATCTCTCAGAGTGTCGCCGGGAATCCAGGGTGTGGTGATAGATGCCAAGGTTTTTTGCCGTAGAGGTGTGGAAAAAGACGAACGGATTCAGGCCATTGAGGACATTGAAATAGCACGCGTGCTTAAGGATCAGGCGGACGAGATCAATGTGATTCGCCGGACTGTTCTTAAAAAGCTGGAGAGTCATCTCCAGGGGCGGAGGGCATCGGTTTCTATAACAGACAGTAAGGGCAAGGTCTATCTCGATGCCGGGGATGAGATTACAAGTGATATGCTCCGGAAGATACCTATCCATCGTTTGAGAGATCTCATGCTGGAGGGTAGCCGGAGTCTGATTCCTGTAGTGAGTGATGTGCTGTCCTGGTATGAGGGTGAGGTCCAACGAATAACTACTTACTTTGAGGGTAAAATTGAGCGTCTGAAGAAGGGGGATGATCTTCCGCCAGGTGTGATTAAGATGGTCAGAGTCTGTGTGGCAATGAAGCGGAAGCTGGCTGTAGGTGACAAGATGGCCGGGCGTCATGGCAACAAAGGTGTGGTTTCTACTATCGTGCCGATAGAGGATATGCCATATTTTGCAGACGGCACTCCGGTTGACATTGTTTTGAATCCTCTGGGTGTACCTTCACGGATGAATGTGGGCCAGCTCCTGGAAATCCATCTGGGTTGGGCTGCAAAAAATCTCGGGGCGCAACTGGCTGAATTGGCAAAAGATTATAAGATCGACAAGATTAAGAAAAGAATGGCCGATATCTATTCGCAAGACGAGCTGAATGCTTTGATAAGCGGCATGGATGACGAACAGTTGCGAAATCTTGCCTTGAGCCTTGAACGGGGCGTGCCGGTTGCGACTCCGGTGTTTGACGGAGCACATGAGGACCAGATTCGCAAGCTCCTGGTAGAGTCTGGACAATCAGAACTTGGCGAGGTGGTTCTTTATGATGGTTATACCGGAGAGACTATAGCCGAGCCGGTCACTGTCGGGGTTATGTATGTATTGAAACTTCACCACTTAGTGGATGATAAGATACATGCTCGCTCTACAGGTCCATATTCTTTGGTTACGCAGCAGCCCCTTGGAGGAAAGGCCCAGTTTGGTGGGCAGCGATTAGGTGAGATGGAGGTGTGGGCCATGGAGGCCTACGGTGCTGCTTATTGTCTTCAGGAATTTCTGACAGTCAAGTCTGACGACGTGGTCGGAAGATCCAGGATGTATGAAAAGATCGTCAAGGGCAACAATTTCCTTGAAGCAGGTCTTCCTGAGTCCTTTAATGTCTTAGTGAAGGAACTTCAGGGTTTATGTATGGATGTAGAGTTGCAGGAGTGATACGGGGGTTTCACTGAATGGAAGATCTTCTTTCCCTTTTTACAAAGCCAAAAGATCCTTTAAGCTTTAAATCAGTCAGGATTTCTCTGGCATCTCCTGAGAAAATTCTCGGAAGGTCACATGGAGAGGTAAAGCAACCTGAGACCATCAACTACCGGACCTTTAAGCCGGAACGGGAAGGCCTTTTTTGTGCCAAGATTTTTGGCCCGGTAAAGGATTATGAGTGCCTGTGCGGGAAGTACAAGCGCATGAAGCACCGGGGCGTCATCTGCGAAAAATGCGGAGTTGAGGTCATCCAGTCAAAAGTCCGGCGGGAGCGGATGGCCCACATTTCTCTGGCAGCTCCGGTAGCTCATATATGGTTTTTAAAGAGCCTTCCCAGCAAAATCGGCGCTCTTCTGGATTTGAGTTTGAAAGAGCTCGAAAGGGTCCTGTACTTTGAGTCGCACATAGTGATCGAATCGGAGATGCCGGAGATCCCTGTGGGCACTCTTATGTCCGATGAGGCTTATTACAAGAATAAGGAGCAATTCGGCGATAAGTTTAAGGTAGATATTGGAGCGGAAGCAGTACATTTGATGTTAAAGCGTCTCGATCTGGATGCCTTGTCTGTGGAACTCCGTGGAGAGATGCTCAAGACCCGTTCAGAAGCCAAAAGAAAAAAGTTCGGCAAGCGGCTGAGGGTCATTGAGGCCTTTCGGGATTCAGGTAACGAGCCTGAATGGACGATTCTGAGCGTTATTCCGGTCCTTCCTCCGGATCTGAGACCTTTGGTCCCTTTGGATGGAGGGCGATTTGCCACATCAGACCTCAATGACCTTTATCGCAGGGTCATCAATCGGAATAATCGACTCAAGAAGCTCAAAGAGCTTGATGCCCCGGACATCATCATCCGGAATGAAAAAAGGATGCTCCAGGAGGCAGTGGATGTCCTTTTTGATAATGGCCGGAGGGGCCGGGTAGTTACAGGGCCGAACAAGCGTCCTTTGAAATCATTATCAGATATGCTGAAGGGCAAGCAGGGACGTTTTCGTCAAAACCTTCTTGGGAAAAGAGTCGACTACTCAGGACGTTCGGTCATTGTAGTAGGTCCGGAACTCAGGCTTCACCAGTGCGGTCTGCCAAAGCGGATGGCAATAGAACTCTTTAAGCCCTTTATTTATAATAAACTTGAAGCAAAGGGGCTTGTTACCACTATCAAGAGTGCCAAAAAAATGGTGGAAAAGGAGGCCCCGGAGGTATGGGACGCCCTTGATGAAGTTGTAAGGGAACACCCCATTTTTTTGAATCGTGCTCCTACTCTACACCGTTTGGGTATTCAAGCCTTTGAGCCCATACTTGTTGAAGGTAAGGCCATCCAGCTCCATCCATTGGTGTGCGTTGCATACAATGCGGATTTCGATGGGGACCAGATGGCAGTCCATGTTCCCCTGTCAGTAGAGGCCCAGACAGAAGCAAGGGTACTCATGATGTCAACCAACAATGTGCTTTCTCCTGCCCATGGGGAGCCTATCATCATGGCTACTCAGGATATAGTCCTTGGCATATATTACATGACCAGGGACAGGTTGAATGCAAAGGGTGATGGCAAGGTATTTGGTTCCAAAGAAGAGGTGTTGCTTGCATGGGAGGCGGGTGTTGTCCATCTACAGGCCAGGATTAAGGCCAGGATTCGAGGCGAGCTGACAGAGACCACTGTGGGCAGGGTAATCCTCTCGGATATTCTACCTGATGAGGTGCCTTTTTCTATTATTAATAAGACCATGCGCAAGAAGGACCTTGCCGAACTCATTGATGAGAGTTACCGCAAAGCAGGGGCCAAGGAGACAGTGATTTTGGCGGATCACCTCAAAAATATGGGATATCGTTTCGCCACTTTGGCCGGGATTTCCGTTGGTATAAACCATATGATGGTTCCTGTGCAAAAGGAGGAAATTCTTGAAAAGGCCCAGAAAGAGGTTTCAGAGGTCCAGTATCAGTACTCTGAGGGTTTGATTACTGACGGAGAACAGTACAACAAGGTGATTGATATCTGGACCAGGGCTACAGATGAGGTGGCGAAAGAGATGATGGAGGGTATCTCAGTAGAATACCACCGTGGGGCTGACGGAAAGGCGATATCCACTCCCAGTTTCAACCCTATTTTTATTATGGCTGATTCCGGCGCCAGGGGCAGTAAGGACCAGATCAGGCAACTTGCAGGAATGCGTGGCCTGATGGCTAAACCGTCAGGTGAAATCATAGAGACTCCCATTCAGGCAAATTTCCGTGAGGGCTTGAGTGTGCTGGAGTATTTTGTATCTACTCACGGGGCACGTAAGGGTTTGGCAGACACGGCCCTTAAGACCGCTAATTCCGGCTATCTCACCCGGCGTCTGGTTGATGTTGCTCAGGACGCTACCATAACAGAAGAGGATTGTGGGACCATTGACGGTATAGAGATTGGGCATCTTATGGAAGGTGGTGAGATTATCCAGCGTTTGGGCGAGCGTATCCTTGGGCGCGTAGCCCTGATGGACATAGTTGATCCTGTGACAGGAGAAGTCCTTGTCAAGTTCGGTGAGCAGATTGACGAGGAGGGAGTCCGTAAAATAGAGGAGGCGGGTATTCCCAATGTTGAGATCCGATCTGTGCTCACCTGCAGATCTCCTTATGGTGTCTGCGCCAAGTGCTACGGGAGAGATTTGGCCCGTGGCGGCATTGTGGCCATGGGGGAGGCAATCGGTATTATAGCCGCAGAGTCCATAGGGGAACCTGGAACACAACTTACCATGCGGACCTTTCATATTGGTGGTACTGCCAGCGGTAAGGTGGAGCAGGCTGAAATTCGCTCCAGGGGATCTGGTTCAGTGCATTTTGAGAGGTTGAATACTGTTCAAAATCCAGCAGGCAGGCAGGTAGTGTTGAACCGGAACGGAGAAATAGTGATTGTGGCCCCGGATGGACGTGAGAGAGAGCGCTTTCCGATAATATACGGCGCCGAACTGGTAGTAAGGGAAGGCCAGGAGATAGAGGCCGGGAAGAAGCTTGCCCAGTGGGATCCGTTTACCATACCGATTCTCACAGAGGTGTCAGGTGTGGTGAAGTTCGGGGATCTTATTGAGGGCATCACCATGAAGGAAAAGGTGGATCCGGTCACCGGAAAGGCAAGCAGGGTGGTGATACAGTACCGTGCAGCAGATTATCAGCCCAGGATTTCCATAAAGGACGAGAGGGGACGCACCTCGAAGCTGGCCAAGGGCAAAGGCGAGGCCCGTTACCAGCTCCCGGTAGGGGCCATTATCACTGCCAATGTGGGAGATAATGTGGCGGCTGGAGAGCCTTTAGCCAGAATCCCCAGAGAGACCACCAAGACTAAGGATATTACAGGGGGTCTTCCGAGGATCGCCGAGCTTTTTGAGGTAAGAAAGCCCAAGGAGTATGCTATTATTACGGAAATCGACGGAGAGGTTTCTTTTGGCAAGGATATTAAGAGCAAGAGGCGGGTGGTTGTTACTCCGGAGTATGGTGACGCAAAGGAATACCTGGTACCCAAGGGCAAGTATATAAAGGTCCATGAAGGAGATTATATCAGGGCCGGTGAGTCGTTGATGGACGGTGTTATCGATCCTCATGATTATCTCAGAGTGAAAGGCATAAAGGACCTTGCCCGATATATGGTGGGCGAGATTCAAGAGGTATACAGGCTCCAGGGTGTAAAGATTAATGATAAACACATCGAAGTGATAGTGCGGCAGATGCTGCGCAAGGTAAAGATCACCGGTGTGGGAGACAGTACATTCATGCTTGGAGAGCAGGTAGAACGTCGCCGCTTTGAGGAGGAAAATGATCGGATAATGGCAGAAGAAGGAGGCGAGCCTGCTTCGGCTGAACCTATGCTTCTTGGTATCACCAGGGCGTCTCTCAGCACAGATAGCTTTATTTCAGCAGCATCTTTCCAGGAGACTACCAAGGTCCTGACCGAAGCCTCTATAGCCGGCAAGGTGGATTACCTGAGAGGGCTGAAAGAAAACGTAATCATGGGCCGCCTCATACCTGCCGGTACCGGAAAGGTTTTCTACGAAGAGAAAGAGCGCAAACGGGCTGCGGCGGATTGATGGTGATGTGTGACGAATAGAGTAAGGCCGGGCAAAAAGCTCGGCCTTTTTTATTAGGATCTGTCTCTTACCTTTCATATCCCGGCAGATTGATTGTATCGCATGAGCCGGTATCACACGTGTGATGCTCCACAGGAGGTCGACGTCGGGAAGCACTACTTAGGCGCTTATCTACAGCAACATTGGCAACACTCATGAGCTTGCCGACATTGGAACTCTCGCATTTGGGGCACGAAACTGAGTCCATCTCATTTTTGCTCATAATGAGAAGCTCAAATATGTAGTCACAATTCAAACATCTAAATTCATGAATGGGCATATTATTAATCCTCCATATTCATCATTCATCAGTGCTGAACGAAAAGGCCGATTAGACACAATTTTGAATTCTAAATTTTGAATTTAATAGCCTTAATATTAATTGTTCCTTGTCTATCTTGCAACCGGCAGCGAATGGGAATATACGGTTTATTATGGATCTGATTGAATTTGTAGCTAAGCTCAAAAAAAGAGCAGGCGGTGATGCGGGGATGGTCTTGATCCATGATGGAATTGTACGGAATTCCAGCAGGGACGGAAGACCGGTTAAATCCATTGAGGTAAAAGCGGATTGGGGGAAGTTGTCCCGGATACTGGCCGATACGCGAAAACTCCCTGGCATTATGGCGGCTGAGGCTGAAATACAAGAGGGAAGACTGTGCGTGGGAGAAGATATTATGCTTCTCGGACTTGCCGGAAGTACCAGGGAATATGTTATTACGGCACTGGCATCTACTCTGGACAGAATAAAGAAAGATGTCACCATAAAGCAGGAGTTCAGTAGTTGACAATACAGGAAGATAGTGATCTGCGGCCTGATGTGATAGAGGGCCATAACTTTAGCTCACTTTAGGCACTTGAATCATATGATAGAAATGCGTCAGCTCCAGGTCTTTTTGGCAGTGTGGGGAAATCGCAGTTTCAGCCGGGCAGCCTACGATGTGCACCTCACCCAGCCGACAGTAAGCGGTCATATCCGGGTCCTGGAAGAGACTTTGGGCGTTCGATTGTTTGACCGAAGCGGGAAAGATGTAACGCCAACCAAGGCCGGCGAAGTTCTTTATCCTTTTGCGCGTCAGATATTAAGGCTTAATCTCCAGGCTGAACGGGAAATCGTAATGTTTTTAGGGCAGGAAAAGGGCAACCTTGACCTTGGAGGCAGCAATATCCCAGGGCAGTATATTCTTCCGGGTGTGATCGGTCGATTCAAGGCCGAGCGCCCCAACATCAAGGTGATATTGCGTATATCGGATACGGCCGCAATCGTTGCTGCTGTCGCCAATGGTGAACTGGAACTCGGGATGGTGGGGGCTGTTGTCCGGAAAAAAGACCTCAGTTTTGAACCGTGTTTTTCTGATGACATGGTCTTGATCGTACCACCGGGTCATCGCCTTGCTGATTGCGGACAGGCGTCTATAGATGATCTTGCGTCCGAGCCTTTTGTTTTGAGAGAAAAGGGGTCGGGCACGCGTTTGGCTACGGAGCGTGCCCTGCAGTCTGCAGGAAGTTTGCAGCTCAGTGATCTTCAAATTGTGGCAGAGATGGGAAGTGCTGAAGCAATCCGCCAGGCGGTAAGGGCAGGGCTTGGGTGCTCCATTATTTCGCGCCGTGCCGTGACGGATGATCTGGAGCACGGCCTGTTACATGCCCCTGTCCTGCAAGGGGTCCAACTTAAACGGCAGTTCTATTTGATATGGCATAATCAGCGGGTTCTTTCACCTCTTGCCCAAGCCTTTCGTAATTTTTTGCTGTCGGAGGACCTTTCTTAAATCCAGACCACGTGTGCTTTCTCAATAGTTCCCTTAAGGGAGGAGCTTTACAGTTCCCCTGGAACATAAGGCCAAATGATTGAAACCACTTGTTATTCCACCAATTTGCTTCTAACCAAACTCGACACGGTTATCCGCATAAATGGCAGGTATTTTCTGCTCGTTTAAGTTCTCTAAAATCTCTCATCTCTACTCCTTTTAATGCTAATGGCTAACTGCTAACCGCACAGATCCAAGTTTCCGGAATTAGGCCGCTGCGACCTCCTGATAGAGCTCTTTTGCATGATATGAACTTCGCACAAACGGCCCGCCGGCCACTGCGGAAAAGCCCATCTCAAGGGCGGTCTCTTTCCAACAATCAAATTCTTCAGGAGGAATATAGCGTTCAACCGGCAAGTGTTCTTTTGTAGGCTGAAGATATTGCCCCAGCGTCAAGATGCTGCATCCCGAATCGAGAAGGTCTTTCAGAGCTTTTTCGATTTCTTCCGGGGCTTCTCCCAGGCCGAGCATAAGACCTGATTTGGTAGGGATTGTGGGATCAATCTGTTTGGCCTGCTTCAGCAACTCAAGTGAACGATGATAAAGGGCCCCTGGCCGGACTGAAGGATAGAGACGCAGGACGGTTTCAAGATTATGATTCAAGACATCGGGATGAGCCTTTACGACCGCCTGAAGCGCATTAAAATCGCCCTTAAAATCAGGTATTAAAACTTCCGCGAACGTGTCGGGCATTATTTTACGGATCTCTTTAATTGCCTCTGCAAAATGACCGGCTCCGCCGTCAGGCAGATCGTCCCGTGTGACAGAGGTGATGACCACATAATTCAACTCCATGCTTTGCGCAGCCTCGACCACCCTGACCGGTTCTCCTGGATCGAGGGGAACCGGTGGTCCATGCGTCACTGCGCAGAAACGGCAGTTGCGGGTACAACAGGGTCCCATAATAAGAAAGGTTGAAGTCCTTTGGGAAAAACATTCCCAGATGTTGGGGCACCTGGCTTCCTGGCAAACCGTGTGAAGCCTGCTTTTTTTGAGCAGGCCCCTGACCTTTTCATATTCAGGCCCAGTCGGGAGCTTACGCTTTAGCCAGCGGGGTTTGGGGTTGCGGGTTGTGGGTTGCGAGTTACAATAATTATTCATTTCCATTTTTTCGGCATCCTTCATTCACCAGTTTACACTTTTCCCGAAAAAGCGTGTATTATCGAATTGAATGTCGATGTCGAAACTGGAAATTAGAAATTAGGTAATACACCTCTATATCTTTGTTTTCCCCAATTTCCAGTTTCAAATTTCATTGCCAAAATACAAGACCAACAAAGCGTAAACTACTTTTGACTTGTAGTGAAGCATGTCCAAAACTTTACTATAGACTTCGCCATCTTTCGATAGTACCCTATGCTCGGATATTAATAATTTGAGCATATAGGAGAAAAAGATGCCTGAATCTAAGTTCGGTTCGTTAAAATCTCATAATTTGGAAAAAAACCAAAAACAAAACATGATACCCCGTGGGGCATCCTTCATTCACCAGTTTACACTTTTAATTGATTTCGGCATAAAAAGATGAACTTTCATATATTTTCGGTCGAAGTTGTTGTTTGGTGGTTATGTGCGCAGGATCAGCAACTCGCCTAT
>QNAY01000001.1 GCA_003645605.1 Thermodesulfobacteriota bacterium | reverse complement strand
TGGCTATATGTGCAGCCTATGTGGCCAATGGTACTGCCCTGTCGAGTTTTTTTTACTTTTTCTCTCGCAGCCGGATGCCGTCTTTTTCAAGGATAATCAGCCTTTTTTTGTACAGGCTGCCGATGGCCTTCTTGAATGTTTTTTTGCTGACCCCGAAAAGGTCAGCGATTATTTTCGGCCGGCATTTATCTGTGACCTCGATAAACCCACCCCGTTGCTGTAATTTGTCCATAATTTTTCGGGACAGGGCATTGATGGCTTTGTAGCCGGGTTTTTGTAGGCAGAGGTCTATTTTTTTATCATCACGCACTTTTTTGATAAATCCGTCAATTTCCTGACCGATTTTCAACGGCTGAAACACTTCGTTTTTGTACAGGAGGCCCTCGTGAGTGCCGTTGATGACGGAGATAAACCCCAACTCGGATTGATCGGAGATGAGCAGTGCTACTTTTTGGCCCTCATAAAATTCGGTCTGTTTTTTTGGGGCACTGCCGTTTTTATGTTCAGTTAATGTCATTATATAGCTCCGGGAATTGGTGCTGGTCGGTCCCTATGCTTACCGGTTCTCCGTTGAAGGGGTCGGGTCTTTTTCAGTTTCTTCGGTTTCAACTACCTTGTTTTCCAGCTTGCGCTGCCTTTTTTCCTCCTGTTTTTTTTTCTTGGCCAATTCTTTCTGACGTTTTTTGAACTGGTAATTAGATTTTGCCATGGCGTTTCCTTTCTGGTCGGTTGTTGGATCGATAAGGAGCGGGAGATAAATAGATTGAACAAAAATTAACAGAATTTTTTGTTGTATTCAAGGCGCGAGGCGCGAATATAACGGGTTATGGTAATCATTCACTCCTCCCCCCTGTGGGGTTAAGAAACTATTCAAAAATTAATCACGAAAACACGAAGGTACGAAAACACGAAACAAGACATAGAAATTAAATTAGCCGCTTTCGGCGGGACTTCTCTGACAAAAGGAATACTTGCTCAAAGCCGTTGCCTGAGCCAATGGCCGAAACGATGATCATGGCCAAGAAAGTTAACACTGAATCCCCCACAAAATTCTCATTCCGGCAGCCGCAAATCCTCCAGATTTTGTATGCTGTTGGCCTCCATGTAGTCCCTGATATCTGCCGGCACATCCTCTGCGGTGCTTGGCCGTATGAGTGTCGCCGTACCGATTTCAACTGCCTTTGCACCTGCCATTAGGAATTCGAGCGCGTCATCCGAAGTACTGATACCACCGATACCTATCACAGGGATATCAACAGCCCGGACTACCTGCCAGACCATGCGCAGGGCAATGGGTTTGATCGCCGGGCCTGAGAGTCCTCCAAACACGTTTGCCAGGGCCGGACGTCTGGATTTTATATCTATGGCCATACCCAGGAGGGTATTAATGAGAGAAACGGCATCCGCCCCTGCGGATGCAACCTTCCGGGCAACCTTGGTAATATCAGTCACATTTGGTGTAAGCTTTATTATTACAGGAAGGTCCGTGGCCTTCTTAACCGCACGAGTTACATTTGCCGCAGCTTCAGGGTCTGTACCGAATGCAATGCCTCCTGCCTTTACATTCGGGCATGAGATGTTCACCTCAATGGCCTTGACGCCCTCCGCTCCGTCGAGTTTTTTTGCTATTTCAGAATATTCTTCAACTGAGTTTCCAAGGATGTTGACAATCAAAGATGTCTTTACATTCCTCAGCCAGGGGAGCTTGTCCCTGAGGAAAGACTCTATTCCTACGTTTTCAAGCCCTATGGAGTTCAAGAGGCCGCACGGGGTCTCCACCAGGCGGGGAGGGGGGGTCCCTGGACGGGGTCTGATGGAAATACCTTTTACTATAATTCCACCTACCTGGTCCAAATCAAGAAGACCGTCTAATTCCGTTCCATAGCCACAGGTCCCTGAGGCGAGTAAGACCGGATTTTTGAGTACCAGGGAACCAATTTTGATTGAGAGATCGGGTGATTTGGTGATTTGATCGTTTTGATGGATCACTGGGTGTACTCCCAATTGACTTGATCTGCGTCAAATACCGGTCCTTCCTTGCACACGTGGAGAAATTCCCGGCTATCTGATTTTGGAACGGCACAGCCTAGGCACAGCCCTATGCCGCAAGCCATAGTGGCCTCCAGTGACACCTGGCAGGGGATATTTTTTTTGCGGGCTATATGATAGACAGCCTTCATCATAGGCCATGGACCACAGGTATAGATCTGCGCCATGCCTGTGATTTCCTGGAGCGTTTGAGCTAACAGGTCTGTTACCATTCCCCTTTGCCCAAGGCTTCCGTCCTCGGTTGCGACATGAAAATATCTGGTAAGTCCGGAGAAGTCTTCAATGGTCGGGATTTCCGAGGCATTTCCAGCCCCAATCAAGATGACGAGTTTACCTGATTGCTTAATCCTTTCTGCCGGAAGGAGTAAAGGGGCGATTCCGAGGCCTCCGCCCACCAGTATGCATGGACGGTCATGGATTAACCTGAAGCCCTGTCCCAGCGGCCCCAGCACCCTGACTATCTCTCCGGGGCGTCGTTTCGAGAGCAGGCGGGTGCCTTTGCCGACTTTTTTATAAAGAAAGCTTATATGACCGTTTGCCTGGGTCTTGTAAATGGATAGGGGGCGGCGAAGCAGAGGGTCCCTGCTATTATTGTATTTAACCTCAAGCATGCAAAACTGGCCGGGGTTGGCTGAATTTTGAATTGCAGGGGCCTCGACTGTAAGCAGGAAAATACCATGAGCAAGTTGTGTCTGTTCTACAATTTCGGCAGGTATGTCAAATTTAGGCATCAGACTTTCCAGATAAGTGAAGTGGCTGTTGCGGTAAACAGGATTATGCTTATGGCCCCGTTAAAGGTGAAAAAGGCCATATTCATCCGGGAGAGGTCTTTGGGGTTTACCACCAGCCTTTGCATTACCAGGAGTGCAAAGGTGGCTGCTAAGCCGCAGTAGTATATCCAGTTGAGATGTGCCAGAAGGCCCACTGAAACAAGGGCGATAAAGGCCATAAAGTGGAATATGCCTGAAATCCGGAAGGCCTTCTTTATCCCCCACCTTGCCGGTATTGAGTGCAGACCTTGTTTTCTGTCAAAATCATAGTCCAGGCAGGCATATAGAACGTCGAATCCCGCAACCCAGAAAAGTACGCCCGTGCTGAGGATCAAAGGAAGAAATTCCACATTTCCTTTTACTGCAATCCATCCGGCCGTAGGGGCCAGGCTCAGGGCCAGGCCCAAAAAGATGTGGCACAGTGAGGTGAACCTCTTGGTGTATGAGTAGCTTAGCACAACAGCCAGGAAAACCGGGGAGACTATGAATGCCAGTTGGTTCAGTTCATAGGCTGCCAAGAAGTAAGTCCCCGAAGCAACTATTACCATGATCCAGGCGTCCCTTGTCTTTACAGTTCCCTTGGGAAGTGCCCTTTCCTTTGTGCGTGGATTTTTTGAATCAAAGGGGATGTCAACTATACGGTTGAAACCCATTGCAGCCGTCCTGGCTCCAATCATAGCAACTAGAATCCATAGGGATGTCCACAGGTCAGGCGGTCCTTCAGCAGCCAAAAAAGCCCCAAGGTATGCAAAGGGCAGGGCAAGGATGGTGTGCTCGAACTTTATCATTTCAAGCAGTATCCAAATTCTTGAATTTGGTGATTTGGTGATTTGGTGATTTGGTGATTGCACGCAACTATCCTATTATCAAATGATTATACTGCAAAAAGTCATGAAATATGATTCCGCTCAAAATGCTCCAGATGCAAGGCGCGAGATTCTCGAGGAATGAGGCGTACTAAGCGTACGCCGCAGTGACGAGGGAATCGAAGCAACGCAGCAGATGGGGTATTTTCAGCGGAATCATCAATCAATTCCATGCCACCTCTTAAGGCCTTCTACTTCGAGTCCTATGAATTCCGCCAACCTGCCGGCAAAGAATGATGCCATTTCATCAATATTTCCGGGTTGATAGTAGAAGCTGGGCATTGCAGGATATATTACGGCCCCGGCCTCTTCTGCCAACAGCATATTTTGTAAGTGGATTCGATTCAAGGGGGTTTCTCTGGGAACCAGGATAAGGGGCCTACGTCCCTTCAGGAAACAGTCAGCCGCCCTGTGGATCAGGTTTTGGCTGAATCCGTGAGCAATGGATGCCATGGTTCCCATTGTACAAGGGATGATTATCATGGCTTTCCACCTGCTTGAACCACTTGCGGGGGCAGCGGCCAGGTTATCCGGGCTGTAAACTGTGTGTGCCGCCCGGGTCAGGGTCTGAAAGCCATCTTTCTTGATCTCAATCCTGGAGACCTGTTCCCCTGTCCTTGATACGATAAGATGGACCTCCTGGCCCAGGTCTTTTAGGATTTCTATTAATTTAAGGCTGTAGATAGACCCGCTGGCTCCGGTGATTGCAAGAAGGATTGGCTCCCGGCCTTTATCCTTCATCATGTTTTGAGTCCCAGCTTTGGCCACAATTTGTCAACCTTTTTGATGATTTCGTTTTCCATTGCTATTACATCCGGCCACTGTCTTGTGAACCCTTCTTCCGCCCACTTTCTGGTGCAGTCTATACCCATCTTGCTACCATAAAGGGGGAGTGGTGCCGCATGATCAAGGGCATCTACCGGCCCATCCGCAAAGACTATGTCCCTTCTGGGGTCTATGTTGTTACCCATACGCCATAGTACCTGGGACAGGTCCTGCACGTCCACCTCGTTGTCAAAGATAAGGATTATCTTGCAGAACATCATCTGGCCGAGGCCCCAGAGGGCATGCATTACTTTGCGGGCATGGCCGGGATACCGCTTGTCAATGGATATAAAGGCCAGGTTGTGGAATACGCCCTCAAGAGGGAGATTCATGTCCACAATTTCAGGCAAAGTCTTTTTTATCATAGGAAGAAAGAGGCGTTCAGTGGCCTTTGCCATGTAGCAGTCTTCCTGTGGAGGTCGGCCGACAATGGTGGCCGGATAGATAGCGTCTTTTCTGAGGGTCATGCAGGTTACATGAAAGACCGGGTATTGGTCAGCCAGGGAGTAATATCCGGTATGGTCGCCAAAAGGACCCTCGATTCGCCGTTCTTCGGGTTCGACATATCCTTCAAGAATTATCTGAGATGAGGCCGGGACCTCCAGGTCCACAGTAAGGCATTTTACAAGCTCGACCGGCTCTTCTCTTAAAAATCCTGCAAAGACGCATTCGTCTACGTCGTCAGGAAGCGGGGCGGTTGCCGCATAGGTCATGGCCGGGTCAGGCCCTATGGCGACGGCAACTTCCAGGCGCTGTCCCATGCGCTCGGCAACCCTGTAATGATGCGCTCCGCCTTTGTGGGTATGCCAGTGCATGCCTGTTGTATTTTTATCAAAGACCTGCATGCGGTACATGCCGACGTTTCTGATTCCTGTCTCCGGATGGCGGGTAAAGACCAATGGCAATGTTATGAAAGGACCTCCGTCCTCGGGCCAGCAGTGAAGCACCGGAAGGCGGGTCAGATCGACGTCCTCACCTTTGTAGACTATTTTTTGACAGGGGGCCTTTTTGACAGTCGTTGGAAAGGCGTTTTTTAAGCGTTTAAGCTTGGGTATTACTTTCAGTTTTTTTAATAGGGTGTCAGGGGCCTCTGATTCGATAAAATCCAGGATTTCATCGCCAAGGGAGTCGAGGTTGGGCACTTCCAGGGCCATGGACATTCGCCTGTAGGACCCAAAGGCATTCATAAGCACAGGCATATTGAATCCTAGGACGTTTTCAAAGAGAAGGGCCGGTCCAAACAGTTTGCAGACCCTGTCAGTGATCTCTGTTATCTCAAGGACCGGACTCACAGGTTCTTTGATTCTTACAAGTTCTCCATGTTTTTCAAGTTTTTTGATAAAATCCTGAAGATCGCAATACGCCATGGCTTCTACCTACCTTTCATTTTCTGTAAATCTTATCATACCCTTCTTGACGCTAACAGGCACGTATGTTAATAAAATTTCGCTTGCGGGGCTGTAGCTCAGATGGGAGAGCGCTTGAATGGCATTCAAGAGGCCGGCGGTTCGATCCCGCCCAGCTCCACCAATTTGAAAAATTACAGATTACTATAGGGAGGGCCTTTCCGGGTTTTTCTTAATAAGTAAGGGCCACTGCTAATGAGAATTGGCCTTCTTCTGCAGCAGGGGCCTTATTGTTTATAGCCATGGAACTGAGGGAAAATGTCTGACTCTCAACACAAGAATAAAGACCAGGGCCGAGATCAAAAATCTCGTGAAGCTGAGCTGATACTCAAGGTCACAAAGGAAATAGTAATAAAATTTGTAGAAATGGGAAGGGTCACACCTACTTCCTTTGAAGAGGTTTTTGAGCTTGTATACCGGACAGTCACATCTGCTCAATCAAGGCATAGCAGGTAACCATATTCGTAACCGTTCACGGGTTCAAATGTCGTCCAAGTTTACTGAGTGAGGATTCATTTTTTGTCTTGACAGCCGGGTTTTCTTGTGATAGTTCAATTCACCAAAGTCGGTGATGTTAAGCATGGACAAGGGCTAAAAACAGTACCTTGACTTTGAATGTGGAAAAGAATATACATTGACACCAATAATACTTGAATAATAATTATTCTTAATAATGGCGCTGAAACTGAAGTGTGATTCAGCGATTTTTGCACCATTAACGGTTTGGGATCTATTTAGAGAGGAGGGCTATTGACATGATGAGCGGTTTTGAGACCATTGTCATGTATCTTGGCATGTCGCTGCTGGTGGTGATCCTCATGCTTGGCGGAGCTTACATCCTTGGGCCTTCTCGTCCATACGCCGCCAAACACAGTACTTATGAATGCGGTGTGCCACTCTTGGACCCCAGCCGCACCCGTTATGATGTCAAATATTTCCTTGTTGCAATACTATTTCTGGTATTCGATTTGGAAACAATCTTGATCTATCCCTTGGCTGTCAGATATCGTGAATTGGCTGCAATTGGGTGGGGCGCTTTTTTTGAGATATTTATCTTTGTAGGGGTCTTGTTGGCCGGTCTTGTTTATGCGATTAAAAAAGGCGCAATAGAGTGGGATTAGGGGGATAAGGCGTATGGCAACTGAGGCATACAATGGTGGTGGATGGATAGCCACCAAGCTGGAGTGGTTGATTAACTGGGGACGGAAAAGATCACCGTGGCCTCTCCCTTATGGTACTGCATGTTGTGGTATCGAGATGATGTGTGCTCTGGCCGCAGGTTACGATATGGCAAGATTCGGGGCGGAGCGACCCAGCTTTTCTCCGCGTCAGGCAGACGTGCTGATACAGGCGGGGACTATAACCTTGAAGATGGCCCCTGCTTTCAAGAGGGTATATGACCAGATGGCTGAACCCAGGTGTGTTATTTCCATGGGTGCCTGTGCTTGCAGTGGAGGCGTTTTCAGGACCTATTCCACGCTGCAGGGTATTGACAAACTCGTGCCTGTGGATATTTACATTCCGGGGTGTCCTCCAAGGCCTGAGGCCCTGTTGCAGGCCTTGTTGATGTTTATCGAAAAGACTGAAAAGAGTCAGCCTATTACACATAAGAAGCACTCTGACTTATTGGTGGGTACGTAGCCATGGATCTCAAGAAGAGAGTGGAACAGTGTCTCGGACCTAATAATTTTGTTGTGGCTATGATTGAATGTCAAGGCGACCTCAGTGTGGAAGTTCCAAAGAGGAGCGTGGTTGACGTGATGCGCCTTTTGCGGGACACATCCGGTCTGGGTTTTGATTTTTTGAGTGACTTATTGGGGGTGGATAATCTCGACCTGAATAAGCCCAAGAAAAAGCCCAAGAAGAAAACAGAAGAAGGTGAGGGTGCTGAGACAGAAGAAGAACCAAAAGATAAAGGGCCGGTTTCTCCCCGCTATGAAGTAGTTTACCTGCTGCTTTGCCTTGAACGAAATGAGCGTCTGCAGGTGAAGGTTCGCGTGGAAGAGAGTGATATGGAGGTGGACACCCTGACTCCCGTGTGGAAGGCTGCGGATTGGCCTGAACGGGAGGTGTTTGATATGTTCGGCATACGCTTTAAGGGCCACCCTAATCTTAAGAGACTCCTGATGTGGGACGACTTTCCGGCATATCCCCTTCGCAAGGATTACCCCTTGGAAGGGCAGGGGGAAGAACGTCACCTGAACTACGACGATTAGGAGAAATGAAGGTGAATCAGAATCCCACTCCTCAGACCAGTCACGATACAGGTGACTACGTAACTGTAAATATTGGTCCTTCTCATCCGGCTATGCACGGCACTCTCCGGGTGATTGCTCTGACCGACGGAGAATCTCTGATAAAAGTTGACCCTGAGATAGGATATCTTCACCGTGGCGTGGAGAAGCTGGGCGAGAGTCTTACATATCATCAATTCATTCCTATTACTGACAGGCTTAACTACTGTTCCGCCATTCCCAACAATGTTTCATATGAGATGGCTGTGGAGAAGTTGATGGGTGTTGAGGTTCCTGAGAAGGCCCAGCTTATTAGGGTCATCATGATGGAACTTGCCAGGATCGCAGATCACCAGGTCTGCATAGGTATACTTGGCGTGGACCTTGGGGCTTTTACGCCATTCTTCTATCTTATCATACAGCGTGAAGAGATCTACGAGATATTTGAGTGGTTCAACGGCGCAAGGCTGACAAATACCTTCGGCCGTATCGGCGGAGTGGATGCCGACCTGCCTGATGATTTTGAGCAGAGGTGGGAAGAGCTCAAGCCCGGTGTGCGAAAGGCCAATGATGAAACCGAAAAGCTCCTTACTCATAACCGTATCTGGATGGACCGTACCATAGGTATCAGTGCCTTTTCAGCAGAGGACGCTCTGAACTGGGGCTTTACAGGTCCCTGCCTGAGGGCGTGCGGGGTCAAGAGGGACTTGAGAATAGATGAACCCTACTGCATGTATGATAAATTCAAGTTCGAAGTGCCGGTTGGAAAAAATGGAGACGTATTTGATCGTTATATCGTGCGTATGATCGAGATGGAGGAGTCGATTAAGATCATTGATCAGGCATACAAGCGTTACAAGGAGATGCCGGCCGACGCCCCCTTGATGGCAAGGGTGCCCAAGGTCATCAAACCCCCGGCAGGCGAGGTGTATAGTGCTCTTGAGTCTCCCAACGGGGAGCTGGGCTTTTTTGTAAAGAGCGACGGTTCCGCCAAGCCTTATAGAATAAGGATAAGGCCCCCGTGCTATATGATCTATCAGGCCTTTCCCGAGTTGGTCGAGGGGGAACTGATAGCTGACTTGGTTGCCTGTCTCAGTAGTCTTAACGTTATTGCCGGCGAGTTGGATCGGTAAGGAGGCTGATGTCCATGGATGACTGGCTAATCGCAATTATTAAGGTCGTTGGCATCTGGGTATGGGTTTTGCTCATAGCCGTGGTCATGACCTGGGTGGAAAGGCGAGGTGCAGCTTTGATACAGGATAGGCCCGGTCCGAACCGCGCTGGTCCTTGGGGATTGTTCCAGCCCTTGGCAGATGGAATCAAGCTCTTTACCAAGGAAGAGATAATACCTACAAAGGCTCAAAAGCTTCTCTATATTATTGGCCCTTTGCTTTTTTCTGTTCCGGCCTTTTCAGCTTACGCGGTCGTGCCTTTTGGGGACAAGATTGTTCTTGGAGGCAAGGAAATAATACTCCAGGTCTCTGATGTAAATATCGGATTTCTTTATATATTGGCCATTGGTTCCATGGCAGTGTATGGGGTAATACTAGGTGGCTGGGGCTCCAACAACAAGTATTCGATTCTTGGAGGTCTGAGATCCACCGCGCAGATGGTTTCATACGAGGTGCCACTGGGTCTGGCTTTATTGGGTATTGTGTTTGTGTATGGCACGTTCAGCTTGAGAGACATCTCTCTTGCCCAGCAGGGGACTTTTTTGGGATTTTTGCCAAATTGGGGGATATTCAAGCAGCCGTTGGGATTTATCTTGTTCATTGTGGCTGCATATGCAGAGGCCAATCGTGTGCCGTTTGACTTGCCTGAGGCGGAAAGCGAAATTGTTTCAGGCTATCATACAGAATATGGTTCAATGCGATTGGGGCTTTATCTCTTCGGGGAGTATGTAAACCTGGTGACGATATCCGGTATTATTGTCGCCCTGTATTTTGGCTCTTGGCATATGCCGTATATTGATCTAGGCGCATATCTAGGACCCATATCATGGGGGATAGTGTCTTTCTGTATATTTTTCTTAAAGGTATCATTCTTCCTATGGATGTTTGTGTGGGTCAGGTGGACCTTGCCTCGGTTCAGGTATGATCAGGTTATGGGTCTTGGGTGGAGAGGGCTGATTCCTCTTGCACTGTTTAATATCTTCATTACTGCGCTGTTTATTCAGCTTACGGTCTAGTCGGAGCACATCATGGCCAAACCGGTTGTCAAAAAGGAATACACCCTGAGTGAACGGATCTATCTGTGGGAGATCCTGAAGGGTATGAAGCTCACATGGGGACACTTCTGGTTCAATTTTAAGGCGTGCTGGAGGCCTGGGCCCCATACGATTCCAACATGCTGGCAGTACCCGGAAGATCGTACCAGGGAAATATCTCCTATCTTTCGCGGCGAGCATATGTTGCAACGGGACGACAAGGGCAGGGAGATGTGTATTGCTTGTGGTATGTGCGCAAAAATTTGCCCGGCACAGTGTATTACCATAAAGAAGGCCAAGCGCAAGGAAGGCGAGGAAGAGAAGTATGCTGCAAAAACATATCCTGCAGCCTTTGAAGTAGACCTTCTGCGATGCATATTCTGCGGTTTCTGTGAAGATGTATGCCCGAAAAATGCCATTGTTTTAGGACAAGAATTCGAGTTTGCCAGGTATACAAAAGAAGAGTGTATTCTGGATAAACGCAAGTTGCTTATGAATTATCGTAAGGCCAAGGAAGAAGGCAAGCTCAAGCCGCCCAGGAAGCGTGTTCCAGTTGTTCCTGCGCCGCCTAAGCCGGAGAAGGCTGAGGGTGGTGAGGCAAAAAAAAGCAAGGCGGCTGTCGCCGGCAAAACCAAGAAAAAGCCGGTTGCAAAGAAAAAGGCGGTTGAGAGTGCCGAAGGTACTGAGAAGAAAGAGGCAGCGGAGAAGGAAGAATAAACCAGGTGTTGAAAGTACGTTATAGATGTAGAGGAATCGGGTGATTGATATGGATTTATATTTCTGGGTATTTGCCAGCATGTCAGTTCTGGCCGGGCTATTTACCATAGCCGCAAGGGACGCATTGCCCAGTGCCATGGGACTGCTTACGGTATTTATTGCTCTTGCCGGCCTGTATCTTCATCTGCATGCCCCGTTGATCGCTATTTTCCAGGTAGCCATTTATGCCGGGGCCATCCTGATCCTGGTTGTGTTTGTCATCATGCTTCTCATGGCACCGGGTGAACGGCTGGCGGCCATACAGGCCAATGTCTCATACAGGGGCGCAGGTGCCTTACTCGGGTTGTGTTTAATTGGTCTCATAGCAGTTGGGACAAAGGGCGTGTCGGAGATAGTGTCTATGAAGGCGCTCCCTGAAGGATTTGGAAACCCATCAATGTTTGGTGATTTGCTTTTCCGGGACTTTTTGCTTCATTTTGAAGTCGTATCCGTACTCCTGCTTGTAGCACTGATCGGCGGGATCTATCTATGCAAGAAGAAACTTTAAGAGAGGGCTGAATGGCATCGCTCACACACTATATAGTTTTGTCATCAATACTCTTTGGCTTGGGGACCGTCGGCTTTTGTACAAGGAGAAACGCCCTGATCCTGTTTATGTCTATTGAACTTATGCTCAATGCAGTAAATCTGATGCTGGTGGCCTTTTCCAATTTTATGGGCGACATGGCAGGGCAGGTTATGGTCATTTTTATTTTTGCAGTGGCTGCGGCTGAGGTTGCTGTCGGCCTTGCGATATTAATAGCGCTCTTCCGGCATGTTCGGGAAGTGGACATAACCAAATTTAATGTATTGAAATGGTAAAGAATACGCATTCAGCTAATTATGGTTTTTGGTGTATAAACACCCTGTCTATGTAGGGAGCTATTCATGGAAGGTTATCTGTATCTCATACCATTACTGCCTTTTATAGGATTTCTGATTAATGGCCTGCTTGGGCAAAAGATTGGGAAATCCGGTGTTTTCTGCATTGGCTGTTCCTCTATAGGCTTGGCCTTTCTATTTTCCATTTTGGCCGTGTACCAACTGGCATGCAGCCCGGCTGAAGACAGGTTGCTCGTACAGGTCCTTTGGAGTTGGATAAGCGTAGGCAATCTTAATATTGATATTGCCTTGATGATGGATCCGCTTTCCGCTGTGATGATCCTGGTGGTTACGGGCGTGAGTTTTGTTATTCATATATACAGCACAGGTTACATGGCACATGATGAGGCAGCCTGGAGGTTCTTCTCCTACCTCAACATGTTTGTGTTCTTCATGATAATGCTGGTGCTGGGTTCCAACTATGTAGTGATGTTTGTCGGCTGGGAGGGCGTAGGCCTCGCCTCCTATCTGCTGATCGGTTTCTGGTACAAAGAAAACGTGAATGCGGATGCGGGTAAAAAGGCCTTTATTGTGAACCGGATTGGAGACTTTGGTTTTCTCCTTGGCATGTTCCTGATATTCATTACCTTTGGTTCCTTATCCTATTTGGATATATTCCCAAAGGCGGCTCACATGTATGAGCAGGGGATCATGGCCATGAACTCACCGGTAATGATAGCCATATGCCTTCTGCTATTTCTGGGAGCAACCGGAAAATCAGCACAGATCCCTTTGTTTGTCTGGCTGCCGGATGCAATGGCCGGCCCGACGCCTGTTTCAGCACTCATACATGCCGCCACAATGGTGACCGCCGGCGTATATATGATAGCAAGGACCAATGTTCTTTTCACCCTTGCTCCCACTGCGTTACTGGTCTTGGTACTGATGTCTGCGGCCACTGCTTTTATAGCGGCAACGATTGGTATTCTGCAGAATGATATCAAGAGGGTTCTTGCTTACTCCACTGTAAGTCAGTTGG
Organism: Thermodesulfobacteriota bacterium; assembly: GCA_003645605.1. Lineage (GTDB taxonomy): Bacteria > Desulfobacterota > Dissulfuribacteria > Dissulfuribacterales > UBA3076 > UBA3076. The sequence goes on along the minus strand of QNAY01000001.1, from coordinate 5,858 downwards.
GCTATATGTTCATAGGTGTGAGTGTGGCTGCATACGGGGCAGGGATATTTCATCTTATGACCCATGCCTTTTTCAAGGCGTGCTTGTTCCTTTGCGCCGGTTCTGTAATTCACGCCATGGGCGGGGATCAGGATATGAGGAGTATGGGCGGCCTTTGGAAGAAGATACCCATCACATATATCACCATGCTTTTTGCAACCATAGCGATTTCCGGGATTCCTCCTTTTGCAGGGTTTTTCAGCAAGGACGAGATTCTGTGGAAAGCTTTCACTTTCCCGTATTATCCTGTTGTAGGTAAGATAGTTTGGTTTATCGGCGTTCTTGCCGCTGGAATAACGGCCTTTTATATGTTCAGGCTTATTTTCATGACCTTTCATGGTAAGTTCCGCGGTACTGAGGAACAGGCCCATCACTTACATGAATCGCCACTAAGTATGACAGGTCCTCTTATGATCCTGGCTTTTCTCGCAGTATTTGGGGGCTGGCTGGGAGTGCCGCATTTAATCGGCAATCTTTTTGGACATGTACCCAATATCCTGGAAAATTTCTTTGAGCCTGTATTTGCCAGCTCACACGAAATAATTGGTGCCTACGCTGGTGTGCAACACCATTCCACCGTTGTAGAGTGGGTCCTTATGGCTGGCTCAGTGGCTGTTGCCATTGGGGGTATTTCTCTGGCTTATCATATCTATATACGTCGTGTTGACGTACTGCCAGGAAAGCTTGCGGAGACTTTTTCCATATATCACAGGCTTGTCTACAATAAATACTGGGTTGATGAAATATACTACTACGTAGTTGTTCTGCCGTTTTATTATCTCTCAATGTTTCTTTGGAAGGTCGTGGATGCGTTTATCATCGACGACATAGGAGCGAATGGACAGGCGTGGTGGGTACAAAGGGGATCAGGTGCGCTAAGGCTGGTCCATAATGGTTATGTGCAGACCTACGGGGCATTTATGGTCCTTGGACTTGTTGTAATGCTCTGGTTTTTCATTGTGTAAAATCGGCTGGGTTTAATTTATGGAACGGGGCCAGGAAAGAGCAGTTATGGAGTGTAACAAAACAAAAGGATCGAAGGGTAGATTATGAATGCTCCCATATTAACCTATGTAACCTTCTTACCCCTGTTGGGAGTGTTGGCTATTCTCTTTATCCCGCAGCGGAGTGAATCAGGGAAGAATGCCATCCGCTGGGTGTCGATGGTAATATCCACATTGGTGTTTATTGTTTCGCTGAGATTGTATTTTGATTTCGATCCCGATGTGGCAGGGTTCCAATTCATAGAGCAATATTCCTGGATCCCCAGCTATGGCATTACCTATTTTATGGGTTTGGATGGTCTTGCATTCTGGCTCGTACTTTTGACCACCTTTCTTACCCCGCTTACGATCCTCTCCACGTGGTCGGCCATTACAAAAAAGGTGAAGGAATTCCAGATAATGATGCTGGTCCTTGAGACAGCAATGCTCGGGACATTTGTATCGCTGGATCTCTTTCTTTTCTACGAATTCTGGGAAATTATGCTCATCCCTATGTGGCTGATCATAGGTGTGTGGGGCGGAGAACGAAGGATATATGCTGCAATAAAGTTTTTCCTCTTTACTGCAGTTGGATCGTTCCTCATGCTGGTGTGTATCATCGGACTTGTTTACTTCCATAATCAGCAAACCGGTGAGTTGACCTTCAGCTTGCTTTCTTTATACAACACTGATCTTGCAAGGACGTATGAGCTACTCTTCTTCGCAGCGTTTGCCCTGGCATTTGCAATCAAGGTCCCGATGTTTCCTCTCCATACGTGGTTGCCGGACGCCCACGTTGAAGCACCAACCGCCGGGTCGGTAATTCTTGCCGGCATTCTTCTGAAGATGGGTACGTATGGGTTTTTCCGGTTTGCAATGCCCCTCTTCCCTGAAGGGTCGGCCTTCTTTACTCCGCTTATTGTAGTTCTCTCGATTATCGGCATTATTTACGGGGCAATGGTGGCCATGGTTCAGCCGGATATCAAGAAGCTGGTGGCCTATTCATCGGTATCGCACCTTGGTTATTGTATGATCGGGCTTTTTGTTTTGAACCGTCATGGTGTTGAGGGTTCGATCCTCCAGATGATCAACCACGGCATTTCCACAGGCGCCTTGTTCCTCTTGGTAGGTGTGGTTTATGAAAGACGCCATACCCGTATGATCGCGGAATACGGAGGGATTTGCAGGCCGATGCCTATCTATGCCTCTATCTTTTTCCTTATAACCCTGTCAAGTGTTGGATTTCCCACTACTAACGGGTTTATTGGTGAATTTCTTATCCTGTTAGGGGTCTTTGAGGTGAATAAGGCTTATGCTGTATTGGCTGCAACTGGTGTGGTCCTTGGGGCAATTTATATGTTATGGATGTTTCAGAGGGTTTTCTACGGAAGGGTCTCAAACCCCAAGAACGAAAAACTTAAGGACTTGAATCGCAGGGAATTGGCATATCTCCTACCTCTGGTTGCACTAGTATTCTGGATAGGTCTGTATCCCAATTTCTTCCTGAGCAAGATGCATAGCTCAGTGGATCACTTTATCAGTCAGGTTAAGATCTCTGAACCTGCGTCCCCGGGTGCGGTTTTAGAGCATCATGCCTTTGTTGATGACAAGACGCCTTTAGATGTGAGTTCGGCTAAGGAGTAATGAATATGAGCGACCTTGGTTTTTCCTTTAGCCTGAGTCAGCTATGGCAGGTAGCTGGTGGACAGATAATCCTCCTTATTGCCGGTCTGTTGCTTATTTTTGTTGACCTTTGGCTTTCAACAGATGAGAAACCGGATCATGTAGCAACAATGGGTTGGCTTACTGCTCTGAGTTTTTTAGTTGCGTTGAAATATATGATTTGCACTGGGAGGACAATCAATGAAATAGTATTAGTTGATGTCTTTTCTACAGAGAAATTTTCCATATTTGTGTCGGCCATAGTCTTGGTGGCAGGTATATTCGCGAGCCTGATGAGTATCGGCTATTTGCGGAACAATAAACTGGTTAGATCAGAATATTTCATACTGCTTGTATTTGCGGTTTATGGCACCATCGCCATGGTCCAGTCAGTTGATTTGCTCATGATGTTCATCGCTCTTGAGGTGATGTCCATGTCTGTATATGTCTTGGCTGCATACCTGAAAAACGACAGGAAGTCACAGGAGGGGGCCCTTAAGTATTTCCTTCTTGGGAGTTTCGGGTCTGCGTTTTTCCTCTTCGGGGTTGCACTGATGTATGGCTTGACCGGTACTGTCAATATCACAAAGATTGCTCAGATACTGTCCGCAGGTCCTCTTCTTGAGAACCCCGGGGTGCTTATTGCTATGGCTATGCTGATGTCGGGTCTGTTCTTCAAAATGGCCCTTGTACCCTTCCATATGTGGACTCCGGATGTCTATGAGGGTAGCCCCGCGATTATAACCGGTTTTATGGCAACAGCAGTGAAGGCAGGGGCCTTTGGGATATTTATCAAGCTCTTATATGTTACTTTTACTCCGATTCTTGCGCACAGCGGGCAACCCGAGTTTCAATCCACAGTCAACCTGGCAGCTTTGGCAGTCTATTGGAAACCCCTGCTGTGGTGGCTGGCCCTTATTACCATGTTTGTGGGCAACCTGGTTGCAGTGTCTCAACAGAATGTGAAGCGCATGCTGGCCTATTCCTCCATTGCCCATGCCGGGTACATGGTCTTGGGGATTCTTGCAGCAAATGATGAAGGCCGCATGGGTGTGCTGTTCTATCTCTTCGCATATACTTTGATGAATATGGGGGCCTTTGGCGTGCTCTATCTATTGGATGGTCAGGAAGGAAAGGCTCAGACTCTGGACGATTACAAAGGGTTGGGGTTCAAGTATCCTGCTCTCAGTTTTCTAATGGCCCTGTTCCTGGTTTCCATGGCGGGGCTTCCTCCCACTGCCGGTTTTATCGGTAAGTTCTACTTGTTTGCAGCGGCCATAAAAGAAGGATATTTCGTGCTTGCAGCGCTGGGTATAATGACCTGTGTTATCGGGGCATATTACTACCTGAGGGTGATCTGGATGTTGTATATGGTGGAGCCATCCAGGGAGGTAGTTGCCGGCAGAGTGGGTGTCCCTTCAATGATAGCGTTGATTGCTGCTGCTCTAGGGATTATGTATCTTGGAATATTACCCGAAGGGCTTGCACAAGTAGCGAACGCTGCCCAGCAAGGCCTTGCCATGGTCTTCTAGTTATACTGAAATAGCAAAAGCGAAAAACGCCGTGGCTTTGGGCATCATCATACCACCACCATTGTGTTACCGGTATGTTCTCATCACGCCGCCAACTGGCTAAATCAGCTATTCTTTGGATAGATTTGTAGAATTGCTTGGCTCGTTGTAAAAGCTGTCTATCCGCCTTTAGCACACGCTCTCGCTCCTCATCTGACAAGTGTAACTCATTTTTAGCAATTTCACTGCGTGTCATTAGCATGTCCAAATGCTCCATGCCACTCACATCGGCAAATTGCACATCTACGTCCCCAATTTTCCCGTTTTCTTAGCTTATTCTGCGTCTATTAAAGTTCGTTATTGACTATGATGATGACTATGGTTATGACAGGAAATAAAAGTGGAAGGGGCTATCCGGTTCGTTTCTCCTGCTTTTAATGAAAAAACAGAAGCACAAGGAGAGCAAAGTGGATACTCCAGCAAAATGAATACATCTGAGGAGTGTAACATGCAAACAATTAAAGCATCAGAATTCAAAGCAAAATGCCTGCACTTAATGGATGAGGTAAACCGGACAGGGGAAGAAATTGCGATCACAAAAAATGGGAAACCTGTTTCTATCTTGAAGGCGTATCGCACAGTGCCGAAAACACTTTTTGGCCTGCATAAAGGAAAGATACAGAGCAAAGATGATCTGATCGCCCCCTTGGATATTGAATGGGATGCCACTTAATGCTGTTACTTGATACACACGTTCTCGTATGGCTGGATGAAGGAAACCCACGATTAGGAACAAATGCATTACAAACAATTAACAGGGCGCTGGCATCCGGTCAACTTGGCGTAGCGTCTATCAGTTTTTGGGAAATTGCTATGCTGGTCAGAAAAAAACGACTGGATATCCAGATAGAGCTTGATGTCTGGCGTATTGAACTGCTGCAAAACGGTTTGCTGGAAATTCCACTACAGGGCTCAACTGCTCTCCGTGCCGGTCAGTTGCAGGCTTTTCACGGCGATCCTGCAGACCGCATGATCGTTGCCACAGTGCTCGAAAACTCCGCAATCCTTGTAACGGCTGACAAAAAAATTCTTGATTGGGACAAACTCCACCAAAAAATTGACGCCTCTCGCTGAGGGGTTGCAGATGATCTTCATCCCCGCATGCCTGAGTTCGCGATGGTGGGTAGGCGTCCGGGACCTCTATCAACCCAAAGGAACTTCGAGTGAACAGTTGTAGCGTTTTTATCTTACAGTCAGGCCGCATATAGTATCAACTGGTACAGGATTATGGAATCCCCTTGGCGAAAGTAGCCTGACAGCTCGGAGTTTCTATGTCTGCTATCTCCAAGACAATTACAAGGAGAACGAAAGAGTAAGTCAAACTAGTCTCTTACGTCCCCAATTTTTCACCCTGCCTCGCATCTGTAGCACCCTGTGAACGCTTACAGTTCGGTGTGCGGCAAAACGGGCGTTGTAATCCCGTGAACGGTTACAAAATTATTCCACATTAATTCCGGTAGACCTGATCTTTTTGCCGAGCGGCACGTAATGCCTTGATAAAAAGACCCGGATCCTGAATCATCCTCTCTCGCTTTTTACGATTGGACTCCTGATAGTGACGATAGAATTCAGTCAAATCCCGGGTAGAGATGGGATCTTTGGC